>NZ_JBHJZS010000013.1:0-71965 GCF_042271185.1 Microbacterium sp. NPDC055910 | reverse complement strand
GCCTCGACGATACGACCCGCACGAAGAGCCAGACGACGATTCGCGTCCATATGGTCGGCCAGCGCAGCATCCAGAAGATGACCCAAGATCTCTTCCGCAGGCAGGCGCACCGGTGTCACTTCTTCGGGATACGGGTCCTCCGCCATGCCCCCAAGTGTAGTACAAAGCTACGATACAGGGAAGGGTTCACTCGAAAGGAAGTGCGAACAGAGGCATCGTAGAGTCGAACGATGACAGCCGACACGATGACGGGAGTCGACGGCCGTGCTCGGTGCGCGTGGGTCGGTGCGGACGCCGAGTACGCGCGCTACCACGACGAAGAATGGGGCGTGCCCCTGCACGGCGACCGGCGCTTGTTCGAGAAGATGGCGCTCGAGGGATTCCAGGCAGGGCTGTCGTGGATCACGATCTTGCGCAAGCGGCCGAGGTTTCGCGAGGTCTTCGCCGGGTTCGATCCGGCGGCCGTCGCGCAGTTCGATGAGCGCGACGTCGAACGGCTCATGGCCGATGCGGGCATCATCCGCAATCGCGCCAAGATCGAGGCCACGATCTCGAACGCGCGGATCGTGAGCGAGATGGATGCCGGTGAACTCGACGCGCTGATGTGGTCCTTCGCGCCCGAGCCGGGCACGCGTCCCGACTCCCTCGCCGACGTTCCCGCGATCACCGCCGAGTCGACGGCGCTGAGCAAGGAGCTGCGCCGTCGCGGCTTCCGGTTCGTCGGCCCGACGACGATGTACGCACTCATGCAGTCCGCCGGCATGGTCGACGACCACGTCATCGGCTGCTGGCGCGCTCTCCCCTGACAGCGAGACCGCATCCGCACGCCGAGACCGTGGGTAAACCCCGCAGTCTCGTCGTGCCGTTGCAGTCTCGCGGTCACGTGGTCGAACCCACGCGGCGGGCGCGGACCCACGGGTGGGCGCGGGCGCGGACCCACGCGGCGGGCGCGGGCCGGAGCCGTATGGCGGGCGCGGGCCGGACCCGTGCGGCGGTCGCGGGCCGGAGCCGTGCGGCGGTCGCGGGCCGGACCCGTACGGCCGACCACGGGCCGTCCCGCACGGCCGACCCGCACGGTCGACCCGCACGGCCGACCCGCACGAATGAGGACGCGGAGTGTCCGGGGTGTGCGGCACAATGTAGCCGACTCGAGGGGGACCATGTCCGACAAGCACGTCGCCGATTCGCACGAAGTCATCCGCGTCACGGGAGCACGCGAGAACAACCTCAAAGATGTCAGCGTCGACATTCCCAAACGCCGCCTCACGGTCTTCACGGGCGTGAGCGGCTCGGGCAAATCGTCGCTCGTGTTCGCCACGATCGCGAACGAATCGCAGCGCCTCATCAACGAGACCTACCCGACCTTCGTGCAGCAGTTCATGGGGCAGCTGAACCGCCCCGACGTGGATGCGCTCGAGAACATCAGCCCCGCGATCATCGTCGATCAGGAACGCATGGGTGCGAACTCGCGCTCGACCGTCGGCACGGCCACCGACGCGCAGGCGATGCTGCGGATCCTCTTCAGCCGGCTGGGCCAGCCGCACGTCGGCCCGCCCCAGGCATTCTCGTTCAACGTCCCCTCGGTCTCCGGCGCGGGCGCCGTGACGATCGAGAAGGCGGGCAAGCGCATCAAGGAGCGCAGGTCGTTCGAGATCACGGGCGGCATGTGCCCTGCCTGCGAGGGTCTCGGCGAGGCGAGCGACGTCGATCTCGACGAGCTCTTCGACCGCACGAAATCGCTCGCCGACGGCGCCATCACGATCCCGGGATACAACGTCGACGGATGGATGGTGAAGGGGTACACCGAGTCCGGGCTCCTGGATCCGACGAAGCCGATCGCCGACTACACCGAACAGGAGCTGCAGGACTTCCTCTACAAGGAGCCGACCAAGGTCAAGATGTCCGGCATCAACGTGACCTACGAGGGACTCGTCCCGAAGATCACGAAGTCGATGCTGCAGAAGGACCGTGACGCGCTGCAGCCGCACATCCGCGCGTTCGTCGAGCGCGCCGTGAAGTTCATGCCGTGTCCGGCATGCGGCGGGACGCGCCTCAACGACGGGGCGCGCTCGTCCAAGATCCGCGGGATCAGCATCGCGGATGCCGCGGCGATGCAGATCACGGATCTCGCTGCCTGGCTGCGCACGGTCGACGATCCCGAGGTCGCGCCGCTCATGGAGGGTCTGCGCAGCACGATCGACTCCTTCGTCGAGATCGGACTCGGGTACCTCTCGCTCGACCGCGCGTCGGGGACGCTGTCGGGCGGAGAGGCGCAGCGCACCAAGATGATCCGCCACCTCGGGTCATCGCTCACCGACATCACCTACGTCTTCGACGAGCCGACCGCGGGCCTGCACCCTCACGACATCCAGCGCATGAACGATCTGCTCCGGCAGCTGCGCGACAAGGGCAACACGGTGCTCGTCGTCGAGCACAAGCCCGAGGTGATCGAGATCGCCGACCACGTCGTCGACCTCGGTCCCGGCGCCGGCCGCGCCGGCGGCGAGATCCGGTACACGGGAGACGTCGCGGGGCTCCGCGCCTCGGACACGATCACGGGACGCCATCTCGACCACAGGGCACGGCTCAAGGACGCGGTGCGCACGCCGACCGGTGCGCTCGAGGTGCGCGGGGCGGCGCAGCACAACCTGAAGAACGTCGACGTCGACGTGCCGCTCGGGATCCTCACCGTCGTCACGGGTGTCGCCGGCTCCGGCAAGTCCTCGCTCATCCACGGCAACCTCCCCGCCTTCGACGACGTCGTCGTGGTCGACCAGGCGCCCATCAAGGGCTCACGCCGCTCGAGCCCCGCGACGTACACGGGCCTGCTCGACACGATCCGCTCGGCGTTCGCGAAGGCGAACGGCGTCAAGCCGGCCCTGTTCAGCGCCAACTCGCAGGGCGCGTGCCCCGCGTGCAAGGGACTCGGCGTCATCATCACGACGCTCGGCTTCACGCAGAGCGTCGAGACGCTGTGCGAGCTGTGCGACGGCACGGGCTTCAGCGACGACGTGCTGGAGTATCGGCTGGACGGCAAGAACATCGCCGAAGTGCTCGCGATGTCGGCATCCGAGGCGGCGGAGTTCTTCACGAAGGGACCGGCGCACACGGTGCTCGCACGCCTCATCGACGTGGGCCTCGGCTACATCACGCTCGGTCAGGCGCTCAACACGCTCTCGGGCGGAGAGCGGCAGCGACTCAAGCTCGCCATCTCGATGGCGAAGAAGGGGGCCGTCTACGTGCTCGACGAACCGACGACGGGCCTGCACCTCGCCGACGTCGACAACATGCTGGGGATGCTCGACCGGCTCGTCGAGGCGGGCAACTCGGTCATCGTCATCGAACACCACCAGGCGGTCATGGCGCACGCCGACTGGATCATCGACATCGGGCCGGGAGCAGGTCACGACGGCGGTCGAATCGTCTTCGAGGGCACGCCGGCCGACCTCGTGGCATCCGGTGACACCCTCACCGCGCGGCACTTGAAGGAGTACGTCGCGCGGTGACCGATGGGGAATCATCCCCATGTCCGCGATTCCCGGCTCGGAAAACCCCCGGTTAGGCTGATCCGGTCACTCGTCTGCGAGCGACCCGATGCATCGCGTCGGCAGTGCCCTCGGGGGAGGCCCATTCCATGAAGTCGGTCGCGTGGCTGCGCGCGCGTCCGCGCGCTTTCGCGTCGGCCGGTGTCGTGACGGCGTCGGCGGTCGCCCTCACGACGATGGCCTTCGTCTACCAGGGCTTTCCGACGACCGAAGTCGACCTGCACGACGGCGGGGTCTGGGTCACGAAGCAATCGAGCCTGCTGGTCGGCCACATCAATCACGAGTCCCAGGTGCTGGACGGCGGTCTGCGCACGACGACGAGCGACTACGACGTGCTGCAGTCCGGCGACACCGTCTTCCTCGTCAACGACACGGATGCGACCCTGACGACGATCGACCCCGCGATGGTCGTGCTCGCAGACTCCGCACCGCTGCCCGCCGGGGCGCAGACGGCACTCGGCGGCCCGACCGTCTCGATCCTCGACCCGGCCTCGGGCGATCTGTGGGTCGTGCCGGCGAAGGGCGTGGGTGCGTTCAAGGTGCAGGGCACGGACCCGACCGTCTCACTCGGCAAGGGCGCCGCGTCGACGGTCGGTGTCGACGGCACCGTCTACGGCGTCTCGGTCGAGACCTCTGAGCTCGTGACGATCCCGGTCGACCCGCAGGGCACGCCCGGCGACCCGCAGCGCTCCGCCCTCGACGGCATCGACACCACCAGCACCGCGAGCGTCACGGCCGTCGGCACGACCGCCGTCGTGCTCGACACCGCCTCCGGCACGATCTTCACGTCCGCCGGCCGGAGCACGGTTCTCGACGACGGCGACACCGCGGTGCTGCAGCATCCGTCCGCAGCGACGGATGCCGTGACGGTGGCGACCAGGTCAGCGCTCGTCCGCGTCCCGTTCGACGGCGCCGCACCGACGGTCGTCACGACGACCGCGGGCGCCCCTGCCGCGCCCGTTCACATGGAAGGCTGCGCGTACGGGGCGTGGGGTGGTTCGGGCGCGTTCGTGCGCGACTGCGTCGGCGAGGAGCACGACCTCCAGGCCGACATCGACGGCCTGGAGGACACGGCGGTGCTGCGGTTCCGCACGAACCGCGACGTTGTCGTGCTCAACGACATCGTCGGCGGCGCTGCATGGATGGCGAGCGCCAGCCTGCAGAGGGTCGACAACTGGAACGAAGTGACGCCGCCCGAGAGCGACGAGGAAGACAACGAAGAGACCACGGAGGAGTCGGTCGAGACGACGCTGCCCGAGCGAACCGACGTCAATACTCCGCCGGTCGCGAACGACGACGACTTCGGAGTGCGACCCGGTCGCACCACCGTGCTGCCGGTGCTCGACAACGACAGCGACGCCGACGGTGATGTGCTGACCGTCACCCTGCCCGAAGGCGACCCGGCGCTCGGAACCGTGCAGCCGGTCAACAACGGCGCCGGTCTGCAGATCGCCGTGCCCGAGGATGCGACCGGCGGGGACTCCTTCACGTATCGGGTCGATGACGGTCGCGGGGGGACAGCCACCGCGACGGCGCGGCTGAGCGTCCACGGGTGGGACGTCAACGCGGCCCCCGTGCAGAAGCGGATCACGGCGGTGACCGTCGAGTCCGGCGGCACCGTGTCGTACAACGTGCTGCCCGACTGGATCGACCCCGACGGCGACGATGTGTACCTCGCCCTCGCGACGCCCGCGGAGGGCGATGAAGCGGACTTCACCTCGGACGGCCGGATCACCTACCGCGCGGTCGGCGGCACGCAGGGGCGCAAGGACGTCGTCGTGCTCGTCTCTGATGGCGACAAGGTCGCCGAGGGCATCGTCCGGTTCGACGTGCGCCCCGTCGGCTCGACCGTGCCGGTGACCAACGCCGATCACGTCGTCGTGCGGGCGGGCCAGACGGCGACGGTCGCCCCTCTCGTGAACGACACGAGCTCGAGCCGTGAGCCGTTGCGCTTGACGCGTGTCGACGAGGTGAAGAACGCGACGGTGATCCCGGACTTCGCCAACAAGACGTTCTCGTTCACCTCCGACATCCCGGACACCTACTACGTGCAGTACCTCGCGTCGGCGGGTGCCAACGGGGTTCCGGGGATCGTGCGCATCGACGTGCTCGACGAGGCCGACACCGACCGTGCGCCCGTCGCGGTGCGTGACATCGCGCTGCTGCCCAGCGGCGGTGATGTGCTCGTGAACGTGCTCGCGAACGACTCCGACCCCGCGGGCGGAATCCTCGTCGTGCAGTCGGTGACGGTCGAACCGGACAGCGGCATCGCCGTATCCGTGCTCAACCACGAGACGTTGCGGATCACCGATCAGGCGGCACTGGCGCAGCAGGTGCGCATCTCGTACCGCATCTCGAACGGCGCGAAGACGGCGGAGGGTGAGGTCATCGTCATCCCGGTGCCCGCGCCGGAGCAGCTGCGCCCCCCGGTCGCAAACGACGATCAGGTGATCGTGCGCGCGGGCGACGTCGTCACGATCCCCGTGCTCGACAACGACTACCACCCGAACGGCGACAGGCTGCGCGTCGCCCCCGACCTCGTGGCACCGCTGGTCGATCCCGCCGACGGCGAGATGTTCGTCACCGAGGACACGCTCCGCTTCCACGCCGGCGACGAACCCAAGACGGTCTACGCCACGTACGAGGCCGTCGATTCGACGGGACAGAAGGATGCCGGATACGTCACGATCCAGATCCTCCCGGTGAACGAGGAGACGAACACCGCTCCCCGGCCGCGCGACCTCACGGCCCGCGTCCTCAACGGCGCGAGAGTGAAGATCGCGGTGCCGCTGGACGGCATCGACCCCGACGGCGACTCGGTCGAACTCGTCGGCCTCGCCTCGGCGCCCGGCAAGGGCCGCATCGTCGAGGTGGGCGCCGACTACATCATGTACGAGGCGTTCGGAGACGCGGCGGGTCTCGATTCGTTCGCGTACCGCGTGCGCGACTGGCTCGGCAAAGAGGCCACGGCTCCCGTCCGGGTGGGCATCGCGCCCGCCGAGGCGGTGAACCAGGCGCCGTACGCCGTCAAGGACTCGATCATCATGCGACCCGGTCGCTCGGTCGCCGTGCCGGTGACCGCGAACGACTCCGATCCCGACGGTGATCCGTTCAGCCTCGTCCGCGACGGCCTCGTGGTCCCCGACGTGCCGGGCCTCACCGCGACGGTCCAGGGTCAGCGTGTCGTCGTCACCTCGCCCGACGAACCGATCGAAACGTCGATCCAGTACAAGATCCGAGACGCCCGCGGTGCCGAGGCGACCGCCGTCCTGCAGATCACCGTCGACGAGGACGTTCCGCTCTCGCGGCCCATCGCGCGCGACGACCGCGTCCCCACGGAGAAGATCGACGGCGGCACCGTCGATCTCGCGGTGCTCGACAACGACGAGGACCCGGACGGCACGAAGGATGCGCTGACGGTCGAGGTCGACGCGGGTGCAGCGCGTGTCCTGGCCGACGGCCGGGTGCGTGTGACCCTCGCCGACGAGCGCCAGCTGCTCAGCTACACCATCACCGATGCCGACGGGCTCTCGGCATCCGCTTTCATCTTCGTGCCCGCCCTCGGCACGCTGCCCCCGACGATCATCGACACGGGAGCCGTCGAGGTCGGCAGCGGCGAGACGATCGAGATCCTCCTCGCCGATCACGTGCGCACGTCGGACGGGAGCAAGGTCGTGATCACCGAGGCGGCCAAGGTGTCGGCCGGGCACTCGAACGGTGCATCCCTCGTGAAGGACCAGACGACGCTCGTCTACACATCGGCCGACCGCTACTTCGGACAGGACGCGATCAGCTTCGAGGTCACCACCGGCACCGGCCCCGACGACCCGAAGGGCATCAAGGCGCTGCTCACGATCCCCATCACGGTCCTCCCGCCGGAGAATCAGCAGCCCACGTTCGTCAACGGGCAGATCGATGTCGCACCCGGCGAGGATCCGGCGTCGCTCGATCTCGCCGCCCTCACGACCGATCCCGATCCCGGCGACGCGGACAAACTCCAGTTCACGCTCGTGGGCGGTGCGCCGAGCGGCTACACCGCCCGGATCGACGGCGGCACCCTCGCGGTCGGCGCGAGCGCCGGCACCCCCAAGGGATCGGGCGCGACGCTGAAGATCCGCATCACGGACGGCGAGACGGAGCCGATCGAAGGCGCCGTGAGCGTCAGGGTCACGGCATCCACGCGCCCGCTCGCCACGGCGAACGACGACACCGTGCCCGAGGCGCACCAGGGCAAGACGGTCAGCGTTCCCGTGCTGGCGAACGATTTCAACCCGTTCCCCGATCAGACGCTCACGGTCACGACGGTGACGCTCGAGACGGGTTCCGGTCGGTCCGAGATCGCGGGCGATCAGGTGCGCGTCACGCCCGATGCCGACTTCTTCGGCACGATGGTCGTGCGGTACCGGATTCAGGATGCGACGAAGGATGCCGATCGCGAGGTCGACGGTCGCATCCGCCTGACGGTGCAGGGTCGCCCTGATGCGCCGGGTACGCCCACCGTGTCGAGCGTGCAGGATCGCACGGTCGTGCTGTCGTGGAGCCCGCCGCCCAACAACGGCGCCGAGATCGAGAAGTACGTGGTCACCTCGACCGCGGGCGACTACACGAAGGACTGCACGGCGACGACGTGCACGCTGGACCGCCTCACCAACAATGTCGAGTACAACTTCACGGTCGTCGCGGTGAACCGGGTCGGCACATCCGATGCGTCTCCGACATCGGCGACGGCGCGACCGGATGCCCGCCCCGACACTCCGAACCCCCCGGCGCTCGTCTTCGGCGACCGCAGCCTGCAGGTGTCGTGGGTGACGCCGTCGACGCCGGGGTCACCCGTCGAGTCGTTCACGCTCGAGATCTCACCGGCCCCGCCGTCGGGGATCACGCAGAAGACGGGCCTCACCGGCACCTCCACGACGTGGGAAGGTCTCGAGAACGGCACGAACTACCAGGTGCGCGTGCGCGCCCACAACCGTGCGCCCGACCCGTCGAGCTGGAGCGCGTTCTCGGCCGGCATGGTGCCCGCGGCCCCGCCCTCGGCCGCTGCCGCGCCGACGACCTCCCGCCTGGACCCGGTCGGCGGGCAGGCGCAGATGCAGGTGGCGTGGGAGCCGCCCGCGGCGAACGGCGACGCGATCGACCAGTACCGGCTCAACGTCATCCGCGGCGGATCGGTCGTCAGCACGGTCACCAGCATCCCCGGCAGCGCCCGGTCGCAGGCGGTCGTGATGGCGGCATCCGAGACCGATTACACCTTCACGGTCGAGGCGCACAACAAGGCCGGCTGGGGCGCGGTCAGTCCCGCATCGGCTCCGCGCCGCGGGTTCACGCAGCTCGGAGCGCCGACGAACGTGCAGGCGACGACCCCCGCCGCCGACAGCCGCATCGTGGTCGACTACGGCGCCGCCGCCGGCAACGGCGCGCGGGCCGGCGAGATCGCCTACGAATACAACGTCGGAGGTGGCTGGCGCAGCGATTGGGACGGCCGCATCATCACGGCCGGCATCTCGAACAACTCCAGTTACACGGTGCAGGTGCGCGGCTACACGACGATCGACGGCGTCCGCTACGACGGTCCCCCCGCGTCGGCGCCCGCACAGGCCGCACCGTACGGTCCCGTGAACAACCCCGGGGTGTCCGCGCAGAACCTGGGCACCTCGGTGCGCGTCAACTGGTCGGCCCCCGCACCGAACGGGCGTGCGATCGCGGTGACCCAGATCAGCGTGAACAACGGCGGATGGCGTGATGTCGCCGCCAGCGGGTCGGAGACCCACGGCAACGGCTACCAGCAGACGCATTCGATCCAGGTGCGTTCGCGGGATGCCGCGGGCCAATGGTCGGCGGTCGTCTCGGCGAGTGCCCGGACCAACAACCCGCCCCCGCCGACGACCTGGTCCATCACACCGCCGCCGAACGGCACGTGCGTGCAGCCCGACTTCAACTACAGCCGGTTCACCAACGGCAACTGCTCCTCGTACTGGCTGCGCGCGAGCGACGGCCCGCAGACCGCGACGTGCTTCCGCGACTTGACCGGCTGGGCGGTCGAGGGCGACACGATCTGGTACTGGCTTTCCGGGCGTGGCGTGTACATGAGCCGCAAGGGCGTGAGCGGCAGCGCGTCGGGGATGCCGGCATGCTGACGGCCGCCGGCCCGGAGCCGACCGGTGCGGCGAGGGTTAGGCTGTTCGAGTTGTTCGTGATCGCTTCACGCACCGCGCCCCGGGGGAGGCCGATTTCATGAAGTCGTTCGCTTGGCTGCGGGCGCGCCCGAAAGCACTCGCGTCGGGGGCTGTCGTCACGGTGTCGGCGGTGGCGCTCACGACGATGGCCTTCTTCCACGAGGGGCTTCCGACGACCGAGGTCGATCTGCACGACGGCGGTGTGTGGGTGACGAAGCAGTCGAGCCTGCTCGTCGGCCACTTCAACCACGAGTCCCGCGTGCTCGACGGCGCCCTGCGCACGACGAGCGACGACTACGACGTCCTCCAATCCGGCGACACGGTGCTCGTGCACAACGGCACCGACGCGACGCTGACGACCGTCGACCCCGCGATGGTGGCGCTCACGACGGCGGCGAAGGTGCCCGGTGACGCACAGGTCGAACTGGGCGGACCCACCGTCGCGGTCCTCGACCGGCCGTCGGGCGACCTGTGGGTCGTGCCGGCTGCCGCGGCAGGCTCCTTCGAGCTGCAGGGCACGGACCCGATCGCGTCGCTCGGCGCGGGTGCTGCCGTGACGGTGGGCGCCGACGGCACGGCGTACGCCGTATCGCGCACGACGGGCGAACTCGTGACCGTCCCCGTCGACCCCGACGGCGCGGCTCTCGATCCGGAGCACCGCGAGATCGCCGGCGTCGACGAGACGAGCGAGGTCAGTATCACGGCGGTGGGTGAGATCGCGGTCGTCCTGGATGCGGCATCCGGCACCGTGCACACCTCGACGGGCCAGTCCACCGAGATCGAGCGCGGCGACACGGGTGTGCTGCAGGAGCCGTCGGTCGCGACCGACGCGGTGGTCGTGGCGACGTCGTCGTCGCTGGTGCGGGTGCCGCTGGACGGGTCGGAGCCGACGGCGACGTCGTCCGGCGCGCAGGGCACCCCGGCGGCGCCGGTGCAGCTGCGGGGCTGCACGTACGGTGCGTGGTCGGGCTCGGCGGTGTTCGCCCGCGACTGCATCGGGACCGACAACGATCTCACGACGGAGATCGAGGGGGCGGATGCTGCGACCGTGCTGCGTTTCCGCGTGAACCGCGACGTGATCGTGCTCAACGACATCGTCGGAGGCGCGGCGTGGATGGCCAGCGACAGTCTGCAGCGCGTCGACAACTGGAACGATGTGACTCCGCCCGAGAGCGAGTCCGAGGAAGAGGACGAGCAGACGACGGAGGAGTCGGTCGAGACGACGCTTCCCGAGCGCACGGAGGAGAACACGCCGCCGATCGCCACCGACGATGACTTCGGTGTGCGTCCGGGCCGCACGACGGTGCTTCCCGTGCTCGACAACGACAGCGACCCCGACGGCGACGTGCTCACGGTGACGCTGCCCGACGGCGACCCGGGTCTGGGCGCGGTGCAGCCGGTCAACAACGGCGCCGGGCTGCAGATCGCCGTGCCGGAAGAGGCGACCGGGTCGGATGCCTTCGTCTATCAGGTCGATGACGGCCGCGGCGGCACGGATACCGCGACGGCGCGGCTCACGGTGCACGGCTGGGACGTCAACGCGGCTCCCGTGCAGAAGCGGATCACCTCCGTCACGGTCGAATCCGGCGGCACGGTGTCGTACAACGTGCTGCCCGACTGGATCGACCCCGACGGTGACGACGTCTTCCTCTCGGCGGTCGCGCCCTCGGAGGGCGATGAGGCCGACTTCACGTCGGACGGACGGATCACCTATCGCGCGGTCGGTGGCACGCAGGGCCGCAAGGACGTCCCGATCGTCGTGTCCGACGGCGACAAGGTCGCCGAGGGCGTCGTGCGCTTCGACGTGCGCCCCGTCGGCTCGACCATCCCCGTCACCAACGCCGACCACGTCGTCGTCCGCGCCGGCCAGACGGTGACCGTCTCACCGCTCGCGAACGACACGAGCTCGAGCCGTGAGCCGTTGCGCCTGACGCGTGTCGACGAGGTCGCCGGCGCGACGATCGTGCCGGACTTCGCCAACAAGACCTTCTCGTTCACGTCGGACATCGCCAAGACCTATTACGTGCAGTACCTCGCGTCGGCCGGCGCCAACGGCGTGCCCGGCCTCGTGCGCGTCGATGTGCTCGACGACGCCGATCTCGAGCGCGACCCGATCGCGGTGCGCGATGTCGCTCTGCTGCCCAGCGGCGGCGACGTGCTCGTCAATGTGCTCGCGAACGACAGCGACCCCGCCGGCGGCATCCTCGTCGTGCAGTCCGTCACGGTCGAGCCCAACAGCGGCATCGCGGTGTCGGTCCTCAACCACGAGACCCTGCGCATCACCGACCAATCCGCGCTCGGCGAGCAGGTGCGCATCTCGTACCGGATCTCCAACGGCGCCCGCTCCGCGGAGGGCGAGGTCGTCGTCATCCCCGTGCCGGCCCCGTCGCAGCTGCGGCCTCCCGTCGCGAACGACGACGAGGTCATCGTGCGTGCCGGCGACATCGTGACGATCCCCGTGCTCGACAACGACTACCACCCCAACGGTGACACGATCCACGTCTCGCCCGACCTGATCCCGCCGTTCATCGACCCCGCCGACGGTGAGATCTTCGTCTCCGAAGACACCCTGCGCTTCCGCGCCGGCGACGAGCCCGGCACGGCGTACGCGACGTACGAGGTCTACGACAGCACGGGACAGAAGGACGCCGGCTACGTCACGATCCAGATCCTGCCGGTCAACGAGGAGACGAACACGGCTCCGCGGCCGCGTGACCTGACCGCCCGCGTGCTCAACGGCTCCCAGGTGAGAATCGCGATTCCGCTGGACGGCATCGATCCCGACGGCGACTCGGTCGAGCTCGTCGGCGTCGCGAGCGCGCCCAAGAAGGGACGCATCGTCGAGGTCGGCCCCAACTACCTGACCTACGAGGCCTTCAACGAATCGGCGGGCCTCGACTCGTTCACGTATCGCGTGCGCGACCGGCTCGGCAAGGAGGCGACGGCACCCATCCGTGTCGGCATCGCCCCGGCGGAGGCGTCGAACCAGGCGCCGTATGCCGTGAAGGACTCCGTCATCATGCGCCCCGATCGCTCGGTCGCCGTTCCCGTGACGGCGAACGACTCCGATCCCGACGGGGATCAGTTCGGCCTCGTCCGCGACGGTCTCGTCGTGCCGGACATCGAAGGGCTCAAGGCCGTCGTCCAGGGGGAGCGCGTCGTCGTGACGTCGCCGCCCGTGCCGGTCGAGACGAGCGTGCAGTACACGATCCGCGACGCGCGCGGTGCCGAGGCGATGGCGGTCCTGCAGATCACGGTCGCCGAAGACGTGCCGCTGCAGCGTCCCATCGCCCGCGACGACCGGATCCGCCCCGAAGACATCGACGGCGAGACGGTCGACGTCGAGGTGCTCGCGAACGACGAGGACCCCGACGGCACGAAGGACGGCCTGACGGTCACGACCGACGCCGCGACGGCGCGGGTCGTCGGCGGCGACACGCTGCGGGTGACGCTCACCGACGAGGCGCAGCTGCTGACCTACACGATCACCGATCAGGATCGCCTGACGGCGTCGGCGTTCGTCTTCGTCCCCGGCCTCACGACGATTCCGCCCGTGCTCACGACGGTGCAGGGCATCGAGGTGGTCAGCGGCGAGACGGTCGAGATCCCGCTCGCCGAGCACGTGCGTGCGGCGGCGGGCAAGCGGGTCGTCATCACCGAGGCGGCGAAGGTGCAGGCGTCGAACGCGAACGGCGCGAACCTCGTGAAGGACCAGACGACGCTGGTCTACACGTCGAGAGACGGCTACTTCGGTCCGGATGCCATCACCTTCGAGGTGACGGACGGCACGGGGCCCGATGACCCGGCCGGCATCAAGGCGATGCTGACGCTCCCCATCACGGTCCTGCCGCCCGACAATCAGCAGCCCTCGTTCACGAACGGCCAGATGGACGTGGCTCCGGGTGAGGATGCCGCGACGCTCGACCTGCGTGCGCTCACGACGGACCCCGACAGCGGTGACCTCGAGCGCATGCGCTATCAGCTCGTCGGCGGTGCTCCGTTGGGGTTCTCGGCCTCGATCGACGGCGGCAGCCTCCTGGTGAGCGCGTCGGCCGGCACGGCCAAGGGCACGACCGTGACCCTCGCGATCCGCATCGCCGACGGCGAGACCGAGCCGATCGAGGGCAGCGTGACGGCGCGCGTGACGGCGTCGACGCGTCCGCTGCCGACCGCCAACGACGACACGATCCCCGAAGCGCACCAGGGCAAGACCGTGACGGTGCCCGTGCTCGCGAACGACTTCAACCCGTTCCCCGACACCCCGCTCAAGGTCACGACGGCGATCGTCGAGACCGGGGCCGGCACGGTCGATGTCGCGGGCGATCAGGTGCGCGTCACGCCGAACGGCGACTTCTTCGGAACGATGGTCGTGCGCTATCGCGTGCAGGATGCCACCGCCGACGTCGATCGTGAGGTCGAGGGCCGCATCCGTCTCACGGTGCAGGGCCGGCCCGACGCGCCGGGCACCCCCACCGTGTCGAGCGTGCAGGATCGCACGGTCGTGCTGTCCTGGAGCCCGCCGCCCAACAACGGCGCCGACATCACGACCTACACGGTCGAGTCGGTCACCGGCAACTACACCAAGGCGTGCGCCGCCACGACGTGCACCCTGGACGGCTTGACGAACAACGTCGAATACAACTTCACGGTCGTCGCGACCAACCGCGTGGGCGATTCGGACCCGTCGGCACCGTCAGAGACGGCCCGCCCCGACGCGCGGCCCGACACCCCGCAGCCCCCGACGCTGGTCTTCGGGGATCGGAGCCTGCAGGTGGCCTGGGTCACGCCGACGACCCCGGGATCCCCCGTCGAGTCGTTCACGCTCGAGATCTCGCCGGCCCCGCCGTCGGGCATCACGCAGAAGACGGGCGTGACCGGCACGTCGCTGACGTGGGACGGTCTCGAGAACGGCACGAACTATCAGGTGCGCGTGCGGGCGCACAACCGTGCGCCCGACCCGTCGAGCTGGAGTGTCTACTCGGCACCCATGGTGCCGGCGGCACCCCCGGCGGCTGCCGGAGCACCGACGACGGCGCGCCTGGCGCCGGTCGGCACCCAGGCGCAGATGCAGGTCGCCTGGCAGCCTCCCGCCAACAACGGCGACACGATCGACCAGTACCGCGTCAACGTCCTCCGTGGGGGTTCGGTCGTCAACACGGTCACGAACATCCCCGGCAGCGTGACGGCGCAGGCGATCGTCGTGGCGGCATCCGAGACCGACTACACCTTCACGGTCGAGGCGCACAACAAGGCCGGCTGGGGTGCGGCCAGCGCCGCGTCGGCGCCGCGCCGCGGGTTCACGCAGCTCGGTGCGCCGACGAACGTGCAGGCGACGACTCCCGCCGCGAACAGCCGCATCGTTGTGACGTACGGCGCCGCACCGGGCAACGGCGCGCGCGCCGGCGAGATCGCCTACGAGTACAACGTCGGAGGCGGCTGGCGCAGCGATTGGGACGGCCGCACGATCACGGCGGGGATCTCGAACAACTCCGCCTACACCGTGCAGGTGCGCGGCTACACGACGATCGACGGCGTCAGATACGACGGCCCGGCGGCGTCCTCCGCGAGCGCCGCACGCCCGTACGGCCCGGTCAACACTCCGGGCGCGGGGGCGACGGCCAGCGGCACGACGATCACCTACTCGTGGTCTGCTCCGGCAGACAACGGCCGCACGATCCAGGTCATGCAGATCAAGATCAACGGCGAAGCCTGGAAGAACGTCGGCCGCTCCGGAAGCGAATCGCGCGACCACGGTCACAGTTACACGGGCACGATCCAGGTACGGGCCTACGACACAGAGGGTCAGGTCTCGGCCGTCGCATCGAAGTCGGCGACGACCTCCGCGCCGCCGCAGGCGTCTGCGCAGACGTACAAGGGCATCCGGACCAACAGTCCGACCTGCACGTCTCAGTACTGCCACCAGATCGGCGTGACGGTGAAGAACTTCCCGGCCGGGAACTACGACATCGTCTGCAACCACACCAACGGCGGCACGGCGTTCGCGCGCTACCCCAACGTGTACCTCCCCGCGAACGGTTCGAAGGAGTTCACGTGCCACTTCGGTGGACTGTCCGGAACCCAGGCGTGGATCACGATCGTGGGCTGGGGCGACGCCGCACGCGCGAACTGGTGACCCCGATCGCTCCATACGCCCGCATCTTCGAGAGAAAGACACGACACACATGACTATGACCCCCGAACAGGCGGCCTGGTTCCAGGGCACCTTCGCCCGCCTCGTCGACAACGTCGACCGCGCCCTCATGGGCAAGCGCGAGGTCGTCGGACTCGTGCTGGCGGCGATGCTCGCCGAAGGGCACGTGCTGCTCGAGGACGCACCGGGAACGGGCAAGACGAGTCTCGCGAAGGCCCTCGCGGCGACGGTGCAGGGCACCAGCAGCCGCATCCAGTTCACGCCCGACCTCCTGCCCTCCGACGTCACGGGGGTGACGATCTACGACCAGGCGACCCGTCGGTTCGAGTTCCACAAGGGCCCCGTGTTCGCCTCGATCGTGCTCGCCGACGAGATCAACCGTGCGTCGCCCAAGACGCAGTCGGCGCTGCTGGAGGTCATGGAGGAGTCGCGGGTCACCGTCGACGGCGTCGCGCACGAAGTGGGGCGCCCGTTCCTCGTCATCGCGACGCAGAACCCGATCGAGCAGGCGGGCACGTACAAGCTGCCCGAAGCTCAGCTGGACCGCTTCCTCGTCAAGACCTCGATCGGCTACCCCGACCTCGAGATCGCCGAGCAGATCCTCGCCGGGTCCGCCGACCGCAACCCGTCGGCGCACCTGCCGGCGATCATCACGACGAGCGCCGTCGCCGACATGGCCGACCTCGCCGCGACGGTGCACGTCGAGCCGGCCGTGCTGCGCTACACGGCGCAGCTCGCCGAGGCGACGCGTGAGGATGCCGCGACGCGCCTGGGCGTCTCGGTGCGCGGCTCGATCTCGATGATCCGCGTCGCGAAGGTGTGGGCGGCCGCGCAAGGACGTCACTTCGTGACGCCCGACGACATCAAGCGACTCGCCGCACCGACGTGGACGCACCGTCTCGTGATGGACCCCGAGGCGGAGTTCTCGGGCACGACGCCCGAGACCGTCATCGCCCGTGTGCTCGAGACCGTCGACGCTCCGCAGGCGAGGTCGGCAGCTTGATGACGACGGACGCGCTCCGCCCGGCGGCTGCCGTGGGGCAGCGCCGTGAGCACGCGCAGGGCGTCGCCCTGCTCGTGTGGGCGCGTGTCCGCAGCATCCTGTCGGTGTTCCGCCCGCTCGCGTGGGTGCTCATCGCGGCGGCTGTCGTGCTCTGGATCGCGGGCCAGACGCTCGGCTGGTGGGAGCTGACGATCACGGCTGTCGTGCTCGCGACCGTCGTCGCGCTGTGCGCCCTGTTCCTCATCGGTCGCACGACCTACGACGCTTCGCTCGATCTGAACCGCACGCGCGTCGTCGTCGGCGAACGCGCCGTCGGGGCGCTGACGCTCGCCAACACCGGCACGCGCGCGATCCTGCCCTCGCGCGTCGTGCTTCCCGTCGGGGCCGGTCGCGGCGTGTTCGCCGTGCGCCGCCTGGCGGCGGGAGAGTCCGCCGAAGAGCTCTTCGCGATTCCGACGCAGCGCCGGGGCGTGCTCGCGGTCGGGCCGGTGAGCGTCGTGCGCGGTGACCCGCTCGGCGTCTTCGAGCGCGTGCACCGTCGCGACGAGCCGGTCGATCTCTTCGTGCACCCCCGCACCGTGGCGTTCTCGGGCCAGTCGCTCGGGTTCCTGCGCGACCTGGAGGGGCTCCCCGCGACCGACCTCTCGCGCGACGATGTGTCGTTCCACGCTCTGCGCGAATACCAGCCCGGCGACGATCTGCGACACGTGCACTGGAAGTCGACGGCGCGCATCGGCGACATGATGGTGCGCCAGTACGAGGAGACGCGCCGGTCGCACTTCGTCATCGCCCTGTCGCGCAGCGCGGCGGATTATCGCGATTCGGACGAGTTCGAGCTCGGCATCTCGATCGCCGGGTCGATCGGCCTGCGCGCGCTGCGCGACTCGCAGCGCGTCGAGATGCGCGTGCAGGGCCGTGAGCTGCCGGCATCCAACGGCAAGCGGTTCCTCGACTCGCTCTCGATCATCGACCATTCCCGGCCCCGCGAAGGCGGCATCGTCGAGCTCGCCGGAACGGTGGCCGCGACGCTGCCGCTCGCGAGCGTCGTCGTGCTCATCTGCGGCAGCAACGTCGACGCCGCGGCGCTGCGCCGCGCGTGCGCGCGCCTGCCGTTCGGCGCGCGGGTGCTCGCGCTCGTCGCCGAGCCGGGCGCCACCCCGTCGCTGCGCCGCATCGGCGACGCCGACGTGCTCACGGTCGGCGCCCTGGACAAGCTCCCCGGCGCGCTGCGGAAGGTGCTCGCATGACCACTCCGACCACGACGCCGCAGCGTCTGCCGCTGCGGCGATGGGTCCTCGACCTCGTCGCCGTCGCACTGCTGCTCGCCGTGCCCATCGCCGGCTTCTGGCCGACGTTCGCGGCGCCGTCCTATCTGGTCGCCGCGGTCGGCGCGGCCCTGCTCGGCATGACCATCGCGTCGCTGGGCGCCCTGTGGCGCTGGGGAGCGCTGCTGATCGCCGGCGCGACGGTCGTCGTCTACTTCGTCTTCGGCGGTGCGCTCGCGCTGCCGCACACGACCGTCGCCGGGGTCGTGCCGACCCTCGACACGCTCGGGGGCCTCGCCCTGGGCGCCGTGACGTCGTGGAAGGGACTGCTCACGACGGTCGCCCCCGTCGCGGCGAGCGACGGCCACCTCGTCGTTCCGTTCCTGCTCACCCTCGTCGCCGCGGTCCTCACGACGAGCCTCGCGCTGCGCGTCGCCCGTGCCGCGTGGGCGCTGATCCCCGTCGCGGCGTTCCTCGTCGTGCAGATCGCGATCGGCACGTCCGAGCCCGCCGCGCCCATCGTGCAGGGCATCGTGTTCGCCATCGTCGCGGTCGCGTGGCTGTCGCTGCGCGCCGCGTGGGCGCACAGCGGCGCGGCGATCTCGCTCGGCGGAGACGGCGAAGGGTCGTCGCGCACTGCCGCGACCCGTCGCATCCTGCTCGGCGGCGGGGTCGTCGCCGTCGCCGCCGTCATCGGCGTCGCGACGAGCGCTCTGGCGGCCCCCGAGGCTCCGCGCTACGTGCTGCGCGACGTCGTCATCCCGCCGTTCGACATCCGCGAGTACCCGAGCCCCCTGCAGGGGTTCCGCGCCCTCGTGCGCGACCAGGCGGACGATCCGCTCTTCCGGGTGTCGGGACTGCCCGAGGGCGCGCGCGTGCGCATCGCGACGATGGACGCCTACAGCGGCACGGTCTACAACGTGTCCGACGAGGGCGCCGGATCGTCGAGCGCCTTCCGCCCCGTGCGCGGCAAGATGTCGCCGGATGCCGCGGGCACGCCCGTCACGCTGCGCTTCGACATGGGCGAATGGGACAACGTGTGGATGCCGGGCGCCGGAGAGATCGCCGAGGTGCAGTTCGACGGTCCGCGCGCCGACGACCTGCGTCGCAGCGCCCACTACAACGAATCGACCCGGACCGGCGTCGTCACGGGACGACTCACGACCGGTGACGGCTACACGATCGACACGACTCTTCCCGCCCAGCCCAGCGACGAGCGGCTGTCGGGCGAAGCCTTCGCTCCGGTCAAGCTGCCCAAGCAGGAAGGCGTCCCGCAGGATCTCGCCGACATCGCCGCGAAGGCGGTCGCTGAAGCGAACACGCCGATCGAGCAGGCGCGCGCACTGGAGAGCTTCCTGGCCGACGGCGGCTTCTTCAGCCACGGGCTCGAGGGCGAAGTCCTCTCGCGAGCCGGCCACGGCGCCGAACGGATCCTGACCCTCGTCGATGCCGACCAGATGATCGGCGACGACGAGCAGTACGCGACCGCGATGGCCCTTCTCGCGCGCGAGATCGGGATCCCCGCTCGCGTCGTGATGGGCTTCTATCCCGAAGAGGATGCCGCGGGTCAGGCCGTCTTCACCGCGACGGGCGACACACTGCACGCGTGGGTCGAGATCGCCTTCGAAGACTCCGGCTGGGTGCGGTTCGACCCGACTCCGCCCGAGGACCAGGTGCCGAACGACCAGACCACGAAGCCGCGCGCCGATCCGAAGCCGCAGGTGCTGCAGCCGCCGCCCCCCGAGCAGGAGCCCGTCGACCTGCCGATCGCGATCCCCGACGACCGCGAGAGCGAAGACGAGGAGAAGAACGACCTCGGCCTGCTCGGCGCGATCCTGGCGATCGGCGGCGGTGTGCTCGGCGTGCTCGCCCTCCTGGCGGCGCCGTTCATCGTGATCGGTGTCTTCAAGGCGGCCAGGCGTCGTCGGCGCCGAGCCGCGGAGCGGCCGTCCGACCGGATCAGCGGAGGGTGGGATGAGCTCGTCGACCGCGCGGTCGACTACGGCACGCCCGTGAACTCCGGCGGCACGCGCCAGGAAGACGCGGTGACGGTCGCCGACGCGTTCGCCGAATCGCGCGTCGCGACGCTGGCGACCCGCGCCGATCTCGAGGTGTTCGGGCCGACCGATCCCACGCCGGCCGACATCGATGAGTTCTGGCGTCAGGTCGACGACATCGTCGGCGGGATGGCGGCGCACCGCTCGCTCTGGCAGCGGATGCGCGCCAGACTGAACCTGCGCTCGCTGCTGGCGGGCACACGGTTCGCGCTCCCCCCTCGCACAATCCGTGCCCGTCCGGACGGCGACGATCGACGAGCCGACACCTCCCCACCCCCGGAGTCCGAATGAGTCACCCCAGCTACGCCCCGCCGGTCGCACCCGCGCCGCGCGGCCCCGCCCTCGCATCGATCGGGCGTCGCGTGGCCGCGTACGCGATCGACGGCGCGATCGGCGCCGCCATCATGGTCGTGCTGGCCGTCGTGGGCGTCGCGATCGCGCTACCGCTGTCCGACGGAAGTCCCCAGAGCGTCCTGTTGGTGCTCGCACTCGTCTACGGCGTCATCGGACTCGCGAGCCTCGCGTGGGCTCTCGTCTACACGGCGCTGCAGGGCGGTCAGGGCTCGCCGGGGCAACGTCTGATGCGCGTGCAGGTGCGGGATGCCACCACCGGCGCCCCCCTCGGCTTCGGCCGCGCGCTGCTGCGCAACATCATCTGGGGGCTGGCAGGGTCCATCGTCGTCGGCTACTTCACGCCCCTCTTCGACCCGGTGCGGCGTCAGGGCTGGCACGACAAGGTCGTGAACGCCGTCGTCGTCGACGCCGTCGCCCGAGCCGACCGGTCTGACGGTCGCACGCCGTCGCGACCCGGGGCCACGCCGGCGCCCGCTCCGGGCGCCGCGGGCGCACCGATGCCCGCTCCGGGCCCCGCGGCGCCCGCCGTGCCGCCGCCACCGCCGCTGCCGCCGCGCGAGTTCACACCGCCGCCGGCGCCGGCGTACCCGTCGGCTGCTCCGAAGCCCGTCGCGCCCGCGTTCCGTTCGGCCGCGTCGGGCGACGGCATGATCTCGCTCGTGCCCGGAATCACGATCGACCCGACCGGTGGCGCGGCATCCCCGGCGCCCGCGGCACCGGCACCCGTGGCTCCGGCGCCCGTGGCTCCCGCGCCTGCGGCTCCGGCGCCCGTGACACCGCCGCCCGCAACGGCTCCGACTCCCGCCGCTGCCCCCGCTTCGGCGACGCCCCCCGTGCCGCCGCCCGCCTACCTCGCGCCGCCGCGCGTCTCGACGCCGGGGCCGGTTTCGGAAGAGATCGACATCGACGAAACGCGCGCCGCGACCCCGGCCCGCACGGTCGCCGTGCTCGTGTGGGACGACGGCACCCGCACCGCCGTGTACACACGCACGCTCTTCGGGCGCAATCCGGGCCGCGAAGAGGGGGCGGTCGTGGCGTCCGTCCGCGACGAGACGCTGTCGCTGTCGAAGACCCACTTCGAGATCGGATCGAATGCGGCGGGTCCGTACGTCGCCGATCGCCACTCGACCAACGGCACGACGCTCGTGCGCGACGGCGGGCGCCAGGTGCTCGCACCGGGCGTGCAGACGGCGCTGCGCCCCGGCGACGTGCTCGAGTTCGGTGATCGCCGCGCCACCGTCGGGGGCGACGCGTGAGTGTGCCCATCGTCGAGGTCGTCGCCGGTGCGGCGACGGATCCGGGCCTGCGCCGTCCGATCAACGAGGACTCGCACCTCGCGGCATCCCCGCTCTTCCTCGTCGCCGACGGCATGGGCGGACACCAGGCGGGCGAAGTCGCATCGGCCGCCGTCATCGCCGAGTTCTCGACTCTCGCGGGACGCGGAAGCCTGTCGATGCGCGAAGTGCGCACGGCACTGGACACCGCGCGGCGCCGCGTCGACGAACTTCCGGAAGCGGCCGCGGGCGCCGGCACGACGCTCACGGGAGTCGTCATCGCCGACGTCGACGGCGTCGGGTGCTGGCTCACGCTCAATCTGGGGGATTCGCGCACCTATCTGCTCAGCGACGGCGAGTTCGACCAGATCAGCGTCGACCACTCGGTCGTGCAGGAGCTCATCGACAGCGGACAGCTCGATGCCGCCACGGCGGCCGTCGACGCTCGCCGCAACGTCATCACGCGCGCGATCGGCGGCGGCAGCTCGGCAGAGGCCGACTACTGGGTCATCCCGGCACAGGTCGGCGACCGGGTGCTCGTGTGCTCCGACGGGCTGTCGGGGGAATTGAGCAGCGAGCGCATCGACACCGTCCTGCGGGCGGAATCGGATCCGCAGGCGGCAGCGACCCGCCTCGTGCACGAGGCGATGCTGCAGGGCGGTCGCGACAACATCACCGCGATCGTCGTCGACGCCGTCGCGGTGCACCGCGGTGTCGCCGCCGACGACGGCGATGACGACGTCGACGAGGACACCCGACCCCGTGTCGGGACAGGAGGGGGTCGGCGATGATCGTCGGACGATACGCGCCAGGACCGTGGCAGGCGGTGGTGACGGGCCGCGGGCTCGTCGTGCTGGGCGCCGACGTTCCCATCACGCTGCTCGAGAGCGTCTGGCGTCAGGCCGACGCGGGCCGCGGGCTCCCCGCCGTGATCGAGGCCCTGACGGGTGCGTTCGGCACATCGCTCGCGGCGATCCCGCCGTTCGCCGTCGTGCTCGCCGAAGAGGACAGCGTGCGTGCCGTCGTGCGGGGGGCGTTCGAGCTCACCGTCGAGACGGCGACCGGCGTCGAAGAGCTCTCGGGTGCGACGGTCACGACATGGACCGAGCGCACGATCCCCGGTGCGGTCCGCGCGAACATCGTGACGGCCGAGCACGATGCGCCCGTCGAGTACCCGATCCGCGACGGCATCGTGCTGGTGTCGGCCGTCACGGTCACCTTCGATGGGGCGGATGCTGCGCCGGTGGCCCCGCCCGAGCTCCACGCCGCGCGTGGCGCCACGCCCGAGCCCCAGGCCGCGCGTGTTGCCACGCCTCCCGCAGCCGGGTTTGGGGCGGGTTCGGGCACGGACACGCCGGAGGGCGCGGCGAGTCGCGACGCGAATCCGCCCCAAACCCCGGACGCGGGTGGGGTTGAACCCGGGGTCGAACCGGAACCCCAGGCCCAGGCCCAGCCCGAGCCCGCGGCCGGGGCCCAGGCCCAGGGCCAGCCCCAGGCCCAGCCCGCGGCCGCGGCCGGGGCCGAGGCCGGGGCGCTGGCGACTCCCGCGGCAGTGGAGGCGCCGGGGATCATCGACTCCGCCGCCGTCACGATGGCCGGAGCCGACACGCTCCTTCCCGCCGACTCGACCTTCGCGCGCGCGGCCGTCACGGGCGACAGCGCCTCCGCCGAAACCTCTGCCGACCCGGCCGAGGGCGACAGCGTCTGGGCGGCGACGGTCGTGCGCCCGACCGACGCGACCGGACCCGCCCCGGCACCCGCCGCGGGTGATCACGACGGTGAGACCATCTCGCTCGCGCAGGCGCGTGCACTGCGCGGCGCGGCGGATTCCGACTCGATGCCGCCGCCGCTCGCGCCACCGCGGCGCACCGCGCCCGGTCGCATCCGTCTGTCCACGGGGCAGGAGCTGCTGCTCGATCGCACCGTCGTGATCGGCCGCCGGCCGCGATCGACGCGCGTCGTCGGCACCGATCTGCCGCACCTCGTCGCGGTCGCGAGCCCGGAACAGGACATCTCGCGCAGCCACCTCGAACTGCGGGTCGAGGGCGACAGCATCGTGGCGACCGACCTGAACACGACCAACGGCACGATCCTGCACCGGGCCGGGGCCGACCCCGTGCGGCTGCACCCGGGCGAGGCGACCGTCGTCGTCAGCGGCGACCTGCTCGATCTCGGCGACGGGATCACCGTCACGGTCGAGGAGACCGCATGAGCGCGAAGCGCGCGCCCATGGCGCCGCCGGATCTGCCGGGATTCACGTATGTCGACGTGCTCGGATCCGGCGGCTTCGCCGATGTCTACCTCTACGAGCAGCAGCTGCCCCGCCGCCGCGTCGCGGTGAAGGTGCTGCTGCTGGATCGCATCTCGAGCGGCTCGGTGGCGGAGTTCACCGCCGAGGCGAATGTCATGGCGATGCTCTCGACGCATCCCGCGATCGTCACGATCTATCAGGCCGGGGTCGCCGACGACGGCCGCCCCTATCTCGTGATGGAGTACTGCCCCAAGCCCAACCTGCAGGTGCGGTACCGGCGCGAGCCGTTCTCGATCGCCGAATCGCTGCGGGTCGGCGTCCAGGTCGCGGCCGCCGTCGAGACCGCGCACCGCGCCGGGGTGCTGCACCGCGACATCAAACCCGCCAACATCCTCGTGACCGAGTACAACCGACCGGCGCTCACCGACTTCGGCATCGCGTCGACGACGGCCGCCGCGGCGGAGTCCGCGGGCCTGTCGATCCCGTGGTCGCCGCCGGAGTCGTTCGCCGATGCGCCGCAGTCGACGCCGCGCTCGGACGTCTACGCGCTCGGCGCGACGGTGTACACCCTGCTGGCGGGGCGGTCGCCCTTCGAACAGCCCGATCAGCGCAACACGGCCGCAGACCTCATCCAGCGGATCGAGACCGAGCCCCTCCCCGCGCTCATGAGGACGGATTCCCCCGCGTCGCTGCAGTGGGTGCTCGAACGCGCGATGGCCAAGAACCCGGCCGACCGCTACGAGTCCGCCCTCGGGTTCGCGCGCGCCCTGCAGAAGGTGCAGATCGAGCTGTCGCACGCCGTGACGGCGATCGACATCCTCGATGACGCGCTGCCCGAAGAGGACGTCGTCGAAGACGATGACGACGGCCTGACCCGTGTGCGCGGCGTCGTCAGCATCAACCCCGAGACCTCGCCCGCGGCGGGGCTCACCCGACCCTCGGCCGCGACCGCACCGGCACAGCCGCGGCATGATCCGGCCGTCGCGGCCTTCGCACCCGGCGTCGACGAGACGATGCTGCGCGCGCCGTCGGCCCCCGCCGAGCCCGCGACGGACGTGACCGCGACGATGCGCCGGCCGGTCGCCCAGCCCGCTCCGCCCGCCGAGCCGCCCGCGTCACCGCCGCTCGCCCCGCCTCCGCCCGCAGCATCCGAACCGCCGCGCGCGGCCCGGTCGCGCCGTGCCGTCCTCGGCTGGTCGATCGGCGGCGGTGTCCTGATCGTGCTCGCCGCCATCATCGTGGGGGTGTCGCTGCCGGGAATCCTCTCGGGGAACACGCCGACCCCGCCGCCGCCCGAGACCTCCGCCGACCCGCAGGACCCCGTCTCGGTCGTCGTGCCCGCACCCGCCGACGTCACGGCCGTCGCGAACGCCGACGACGTGACCTTCACCTGGACGAACCCCGACCCGAAGGACGGCGACCACTATCTGTGGTCGGTCGTGAGCATCGGCGCAGAGGCCTCGACCGAGAGCACGACCGAGACGAGCGTCACGGTGCCCGCCGATCCGTCGGGTCGCACGTGCATCGAACTGTTCACGGTGCGCGACAACGGTCGTTCGTCGCAGGCTGTCACCGAGTGCACGCCGTGAGCGCGCCCGCCCCGCTCACCGTCGAGTTCGCCGGCGAGGTCTTCCCCGTCTCGCCCGACGCCGAGTTCACGGTCGGCCGCGAGGGCGACCTCGCGATCGACGACAACCTGTTCCTGCACCGCAACTTCCTGACCATCTCGCGCGTCGAGGGACTGTGGCTGCTCTCGAACGTCGGCAGCCGGCTGTCGGCGACGGTGACCGACTCCGGCGGACGCGTGCAGGCCTGGCTCGCCCCCGGAGCGCGACTGCCTCTCGTCTTCGCGAAGACGTCGATCATCTTCAGCGCCGGACCCACGACCTACGAACTGACCGTCACCTCGAGCGAGCCGGCGTTCCGCGAGACGGTGCGCATCGACGACGACGAGGGCGACGGACTCAGCACGATCGGCGACGTGCCGCTGACGCTCAGCCAGCGGCTCATGATCCTCGCCCTCGCCGAGCCCGTCCTGCGCCGCGAGGGCACCGGCATGAGCGAGCTGCCGACCTCGGCGCAGGCGGCGGAGCGGCTGGGCTGGACGCTCACCCGCTTCAACCGCAAGCTCGACAACGTGTGCGACAAGCTCGACCGCATCGGCGTGCCGGGGATGCGCGGAGGCGTGCGGTCGTACGCGACGAACCGCCGGGTGCGACTCGTGGAGCACGCGATGGCGGCGCGGCTGGTCACCCGCGAGGATCTGGCGCTGCTCGACGAGGCGCGCGACGCCGACGACGAGAGCTGACCGGGTCAGCGTCCCGTGTCGTAGAGGTGCCGGCCGCCGAGGCCCAGCACCTTGACCATGATGCCGCGCCGACGCAGCTCGGCGACCGTGCGGGTCTCTTCGTCGATGCTGCGGCCGAGGGCGTGCACGTTCGCGACGACGAGCACGTCGCCCGACTCGAGGCGGCCGACGAGGCGGTGCAGACGCTCCTCCCACGTCTCCATCGTCTCGGGCGCGGGGTGGCGGAAACCCTCGATCGGCACGCCGAATCGCGTGAGCTCGTTTCGCTGCTCGACGACCGACGGCATGTCGTCGCGGGCGACGACGAGACCGACGAGGCGGGATCCCGACGGTCGGGCCTGCCACCAGTCGCGCTCGGCGCGCAGCTCGCTGAAGCACTTGGGGCACTCCGCCGCCGCGTGCGGCAGGGTGACCGGGCTCGTGTCCGGACCCGGCGTCGGCTCGGCCCGGGTCGTGATCGCGGCATCCGCATCGATGATGTCGCTCATGGTGCTCCCTTGGTCCCGTCCATTGTCGCCCACTTCCGGCGCGGGGTCACTCGTCGAGGCGCAACCGCACGCTCAGCTCGTCGGCGTCGAGCTCGGCGAGCGCGTGGCGCAGCGCAGGCGTGCTGAACTCGCCGCCCGAGGACAGCTCGATGAGCCTGCGCCGCATCGCCTCGATCATCGTCAGGCGCACATCGAGCAGGTCGCCGCTCATCGTCGACATGTCCTCGTCGGGCGGCTCAGTCAGCCGCGCGCGCATGCGCTCGAGCATCCCGGCGGGAAAGGCGCTGCCGTCGCGTCGTGTCAGGGCGTCGTGCGAGAGGGCGGCCGCCGCGGCGCTGCGCAGCTCGTCGTCGAGTCGCCGCCGATCGTGCGCTGAGGCGCCGTCGCCGGACGCGGGCTCGAGGCGCAGCAGCCGCACGAGCCACGGCAGCGTGAAGCCCTGCAGCATGAGGCTGCCGACCGCGACGAGGAAGGCGACGAAGATGAGCAGGGGGCGCTCGGGGGTGTCCCGGGGGAGCGTCTGCGCCGCGGCGAGCGTCACGACGCCGCGCATGCCGGCCCACACGATGATCGTGCCGTGCTTCCAGCCCAGCGGCGCCGCCTGATAGTAGGCGAGGTCGGCGAAGGCCCGCGTGATGCGCCGGCGGGCCGCGACGAGGCGCCGCGCGTGATGCGGTGGCGCGTCGGGGTGACGCGCCGCTTCGTGCTCGGCGACGGCGTGGTCGATGCGATCGCTCAGCCGCTGCAGCTTCTCCTTCCGCTTGCCGCGGGCCCGCCGGCTCTGCAGCCAGACGAGCACCGACACGTAGACGCCGCGCACGACGAGCACGATGCCCAGCGCCGTGAGGGCCAGGAGCGGTCCGTGCCCGACACCGTGGTCGCTGCGGATGTTGTGGGCGAGGATGTCCTTGAGCTCGAGCCCCATCACGAGGAAGACGGCGCCCTCGAGCATGAGTTCGACCGTGCGCCAGTTGAGGTCGTCCGATCGGCGCTGCTCGGGCGTGAACCACCGCACCGAGCCCTGTCCCGTCACGATGCCGGCGACGACCGCGGCGACGAGACCCGACCCGCCCAGGTGTTCGGTGGGCAGGTAGGCCGCGAACGGCACGACGAAGCCGATCGCGGTGTTGGCGGCGGAGTGGCGCACGAGCGCGCGCAGACGCAGGTTGAGGTAGCCGATGAGCCCGCCGACGATGAGGGCGACGATGACGCCCCACACGAACGCGCCGATGAAGCCGCCGGCCGGAACTCCGGCCAGCGCGACGCCCGCGATGGCGGTGCGCAGCAGCACGAGCGATGTCGCGTCGTTGAGCAGGCTCTCGCCCTCGAGCAGCGTCACGACGCGGCGCGAGAGTCCGAGACGCTTGACGATCGACGTCGCGACGGCGTCGGTCGGGCTGAGGATCGCCCCCAGTGCCAGGGCGAGCAGGAAGGGCAGCCCGGGAATGACGGCGACGAAGAAGAAGGCGAGCGCGATGGAGCTGACGATGACCAGCAGCACCGACAGGCCGGCGATGTGGCCGAGGTCGCGCCGGAACTCGATCGCCGGCAGCGAGACGGCGGCCGAATAGAGCAGCGGCGGCAGCACCCCGACGAGGATGATCTCGGGGTCGACGGCGACCGGGGGCACGAACGGCAGCAGACTCACCCCCAGCCCGACGAGCACGAGGATGAGGGGGCCGGCGATGTTGAGCTTGGGGGCGACCGCCGTGGCGCCGGCGATCACGACGACGCCGATGATGATGAGGACGAGGGGGCTCATCAGCTCTGCCATGCCGAGAGCCTACGGCGCGGTACGGTCGAGATCATGACGCTCGACGAGATCCTCTACCCGCCGATCGAGCCGTACGAGACGGGTGAGCTCATCGCGGGCGAGGGCAACCGGCTCTACTGGGAGCAGTCCGGCAACCCCGACGGCAAGCCCGTCGTGTTCCTGCACGGCGGACCCGGCGGGGGCACCGCACCGTGGCATCGCCGGTTCTTCGACCCCGAGCGCTACCGCATCGTGCTGTTCGACCAGCGCGGATGCGGCCGCTCGACGCCGCACGCGAGCGCGCCCGAGGCCGACCTGCGGCACAACACGACGTGGCACCTCGTCGCCGACATGGAGCTGCTGCGCCGCAATCTCGGCATCGAGCGCTGGCAGGTCTTCGGGGGATCGTGGGGCAGCGCCCTCGCGCTCGCCTACGCCCAGACCCACCCCACCGCGGTGTCCGAGCTCGTGCTGCGCGGGATCTTCACGCTGCGTCGTCACGAGCTGGAGTGGTTCTACGAGGGCGGCGCCGCGGCGCTCTTCCCCGACGAGTGGGAGAGGTTCCTGGCCCCGATCCCGGTTCTGCAGCGCGCGCGGCTCATCGAGGCATACCATCGGCGCTTGACCGATCCCGATCCGGCCGTGCATCGTCCGGCAGGGGTCGCGTGGTCCCGGTGGGAGGCCGCCTCGCTCACGCTCCGTCCTGATCACGAGCTCATCGAGACCATGACCGAGCCGGACTCGGCCGTCGCGTTCGCGCGCATCGAGAACCACTACTTCCTCCACGGCGGCTGGTTCGAAGAGGGTCAGCTGATCGCCGACGCGGGCCGGCTGCGCGGCATCCCGGGGGTCATCGTGCAGGGCCGTCACGACGTGTGCACGCCCGCGATGACGGCGTGGGATCTGCATCGCGCGTGGCCGGAGGCGGAGCTGGTGATGATCACGGATGCTGCGCACTCGGCGTCGGAGCCGGGGATCGCGGCCGCTCTCCTCGAGGCGACGGACCGCTTCGCGGCGGAGTGAGCGTCGTCGCGCCGGCGCGTGTCCGGGCGGTCGGCGTCAGGCGCCGAACGCGCGCACGAGGGTCGCGACGAGCCCCGATCGGCGGCCGTCCATGCGGAAGCGGGTCAGCCCTTCGCTCACGACATCGCCCGTGCGCGACGTGACGAACCAGGGCGGCTTGGGCAGCACCGAGAAGCTGCGCCCGCGGGAGCGGATGAGCCCGCGCGGATCGAGCGAACGCGGGAACGGACGGAACGGGCCGCGCACGACCGAGCGCTCGACGCGATCGAGCAGCAGCGCGTTGTGCACGATGCCGATGCCGCTCTCGACGTTTTCGCGCGTCGCCCCGGGGAACCCGCCCCACGTGAGGGTCGGGGTGAGAAAGCCCAGCGCCGTCCACGCGTTGACGGCGATCGAGCCGTAGCGCAGGTCGGCGATCGCGCGCTCGAGACCGGCGCCGAGCGCCGCCTCGGTGACGGGGTCGACCAGGAGGTTCGCGCCGAGCGTGCCGACGAGGCGATCGTTCGCGTGGGCGACGGCCGCGTCGACGAAGCGCTGACCCGTGCCGGGCAGAGCGATGACCCCGAGCACGGGAGCGAAGTACTCCGTCGTCTCGAGCGCTGTCGCATCGTCGTCGGGGCCGATCTCGACGAGCAGGCGCGTGCCGTCGGCGCACGCCTGGGCGCGCGGGTAGTCGGCGACGGCGTCGGCGAGCTTCTCGTCGCCGCGCGGGTACCAGACGGGCCGCGCCGGCGCTGCCGCGTACGCGCGGCGCAGCGCCGCGGTGAACGCGTCGCGCTGGGGCCAGTCGGCGCTCAGGATGACGACCTGTCCCGCGATGCAGTTGTGCCCGCTGTTCTGCAGCCGCATCGTCGTGATGTGCTCGGCGTGAAAGCGCAGATCCGCGTCCGACCATTCGCCGGGCACGACGATGATGGGCGAGACCCCGCCGAGCTCCGCGGTGATCGGCTTCTCCAGCCCCCCACCCCCCGACTGCGCCCCGGTCCCTGAGCTTGCCGCGGTCCCTGAGCTTGTCGAAGGGTCGCCCCCTGACTCCGCCCCGGTCCCTGAGCTCGTCGCGGTCCCTGAGCTTGTCGAAGGGTCGCCCCCCACGATCGCGTCGAACGTCGCGGCGGCGCCCGTGATGTGCACGTGCGCGATCTGCGGATGCCGCGTGAGATACGCTCCGACATCGCCCCCGCCGCGGACGATCCGCAGGAATCCGGGCTCGATGAGCGGCGCGAGCGCCCGTTCGTAGACAGGGACGAGGTCGTCCTGCGTCGGGTTCACCTTGAGCAGCGCGACGCGGTTGTGCGCGAGCAGCTCGTAGAGCACGTCGAGCACGGGGATCGATGTGACGTTGCCGGCCCCGAGCACGAGTCCGATGCCGCCGGGGGTCGTGGGGGACAACTGCGCGAGTCCGGCGTCGCGGCGAGCCGCGGCATCCGTCACTCCCGGCTCGAACCACACTTCGCCGGTGTATCCCGACAGCAGCAGCCCGTCGATGGGGTCGAGGGGGAAGACCTGCGCGCGCCGGCGGCCGCCGGGCGCGGGCGACGTCGCGATCCCGTGCAGGGGGCTCTCGCCCTTCGCGAGACGCTCGAGCGTGCGGCGGTAGGCGTCCAGCGCGACGATCGTGCCGTACGGGCCGGCGAGCCACTCCTCGCCCCGCAGCGGATGGTCGGCATCGAGACCCTTCGAGGCCGCGGCGATGTCGGCCCACTCCCCGGCGACGGCGGCGACCGTCGTGCGCACACTCTGCATGAGACGTGCGCGCTGGGTCAGCGTGAGGTGCGTCCACGTGGTGGCGCCGGTCGCGAGCTGCGCGATCGCGGCATCGAGCGGAGCGCGGGTGTTCTTGCTCACCTGGGGCACGGGCCCTCCTTCCGGCAGGGCGGTCCAGTCTACGGGCGGGGCGGATGCCGCGTGCGGCTCGCCGCCCGTCAGCTCGCGCGGACCGCCGCGGCGACGGCCCGCAGGCCCGTGAGCGTCTCGGCGAACGACGTCGACAGGGGCGACAGCCCGATGCGCAGGCCCTCGGGATCGCGGTAGTCGGGGATGACGTCCTCACTCCACAGCCGGGCCGTCACGGCGCGCATCGACGGGTGCGACAGCGTCACATGCCCGCCGCGCAGCTCGGGGTCGCGCGGCGACGCGAGCGTCACGCCGAGCGGAGCGAGCAGCGCGTCGGACACGTCCACGGCGAACGAGGTCAGTGCGACCGACTTCTCGCGCACGGCGTCGATGCCGGCGCTGTCGATCATGTCGACGGTGTCCTGCATCGCGAGCATCCCCACGATCGGGGGCGTGCCCGAGAGGAACCGACGCATCCCGGCCGCGGGCTCGTACGCCGGCCCCATCGCGAAGACGTCGGCCGTGCCCATCCATCCCTGGATCGGCTGCGCGAGCCGGTCCTGCAGCCCCGCCGCGACGTAGGCGAACGCGGGCGAGCCCGGACCGCCGTTGAGGTACTTGTAGGTGCATCCCACCGCGAGGTCGAAGCCCCACTCGTCGGCGTGCACGGGCACCGACCCGGCCGAGTGGCACAGGTCCCACACGATGAGCGCTCCGGCGTCGTGCGCGATGCGAGTGAGGGATGCGGCATCCGCGAGGTAGCCCGACCGGTAGGCGACGTGCGACAGCAGCACGACGGCGGTCTCGGGTCCGACCGCCGCCTGCAGCGCTTCGGCCGTCACACCCGCCGACAGGTCGACCTCGACCCAGCGCACGCGTCCGCCGCGCTCGCGGGCGATGCCCTCGACGAGATACCGGTCGGTCGGGAAGTTGTCGCGATCGACGACGATCTCCACGCGCGCGGGATCGGCCGCGTGCTGCGCATCGAACGCCGCGCGCACGAGCTTGTAGAGCAGCACGGTCGTCGAGTCGCCGACGACGGTCTGACCGGAGGCGGCGCCGATGACCGCCCGCCCGATGGCGTCGCCGACGGCGAAGGGAAGCTGCATCCACGACTCGTCCCATCCACGGATGAGCCGCCCGCCCCATTCCTCGGTCGCGAACCGCGCGAGGCGATCCACCGACGCACGCGGCGGGCGTCCGAGCGAGTTGCCGTCGAAGTACACGAGCGACGACTCGGCTCCGACGAACAGGTCGCGGAAGCGGCGCAGCGGGTCGGCGGCATCGAAATCGGATGCGGCGCGGTCGAAGTCAATCCTGGTCATGTACGAGCTCCTCGGTGAGAACGACGGTCGCGGTCGCGAGCCACGCGGGCAGCTCGTCGACCGTGTCGGGCGGCGTGCCCGGGATGAAAGTCGTGAAGGCGCCCGTGCCCGGCTCGAGCGGCCACGGGTCGGTGAGGGCGTCGATGAGAGCGGGACCGTCGAGACCCGCGTCGACGAGGGCCGCGAGCTCGCGCGCGTTGACGCCCGTGGGCAGGTCGCCGTTGCCGAGGTCGGTGCCGTAGAGCACCGTGCCTCCCGCCGCGGCGAAGGCGGCGAGGTTCGCGACGGCGGTCGAGCGCGCGTCGCCCTCGTGGATGTCGAGCGTCGAGATCCACCGCTGCCCGGCGGCGACGGCGCTCGCGATGAAGCGCGGGCCGAGATGCTCGGTGGGTGTGTGGGCGAGCGCGTCGACACCGCCGCGCAGCGCGAGGCGCGGCATCCCCTCGCCTTCCGCGTGCGCGACGACGGGCAACGCGCGATCATGCGCGGCCGACACGATCGCGGCCAGGGTTTCGCGGTCGAACACGGGGCCCGCCGTGCTGTTGAGGGCGACCTTGATGACGGATGCACCGAACGCGGCCTGCTCGGCGACGGCGGTCGCCGCCCCACCCGGCACGCCCTCGTGCGGGGAGTCGCTCGTCACTTCGCACACGACGGCGTCGGGGGCCCACGAGCGGCCGGACGGGTATCCGCCCGGCACCGTCAGGAATGCCCCCGCGAAGGCGCGGCGGGGCACGGCGCGTCGCGGCCGGCGCGTGAGCGCGGCGGGGTCTCCGCCGAGGTCGAGGATCCCGGCGATGCCGCCCGCCGTGAGGGCTCGGTCGTCGATGAGGTGCAGGTGCACGTGGTGATCGATGAACGGGGGCAGCGCGACGCCGGTTCCACCCGTGAGGCCTTCCCGGCACGCGGATGCCGCGGGGCCGAGCAGCCGCGCCAGTCGCAGCGGATCGACGGGGTCGTTCACAGCTCCGTCCGCACCGCGAGCAGCTCGGGGAAGAACGTCAGTTCGAGCGCTCGCCGCAGGAACGGCACGCCGCTCGAACCGCCCGTTCCGATCTTGTGGCCGATGATGCGCTCGACGGTCTTGAGGTGACGGAAGCGCCAGAGCTGGAAGTTGTCCTCGAGGTCGACGAGCTCTTCGCTCGTCTCGTACGCCGCCCAGTGCTCGGAGGGGTGCGCGTAGATCTCGGTGAAGACCGGCACGAGCTCGGGAGCGAAGGTCCACGCCTGCGTGACGTCGCGCTCGAGCACGCTCGCCGGGATCGTGTAGCCCCTCCGCGCGAGCAGGCGCAGGAATTCGTCGTACAGGCTCGGTGCGTTCAGCGCCGCCGAGACGAGGGCGTGGGCCGCGGGGTCGGATTCGAAGACGCGCAGCATCCCGGCGTTCTTGTTGCCGAGGGTGAATTCGACCGCGCGGTACTGCGCCGACTGGAACCCGCTCGAATTGCCGAGGACGCCGCGGAACTCGACGTACTCGGCCGGGGTGAGCGTCGCCAGCACCGACCACTGCTCGGTCAGTGTCTTCTGGATGTGCTTGACGCGGGCGATGCATTTGAGCGCGAGTCCGAGGTCGTCCTGGCGCAGGTGCCGGCATGCCGCGCCGAGCTCGTGCAGCACGAGTTTGAGCCAGAGCTCGGTCGTCTGGTGCTGGATGATGAAGAGCAGCTCGTCGTGGTGCTCGGGATCGCTGAGCGGATGCTGCGCGGCCAGCAGCGTGTCCAGTTCCAGGTAACCGCCGTAGCTCATGCGGTCCGAGAAGTCGGTCACGACTGTGCCCTCGATGATTCGGGTGTTTCCTTCGATGCCGTCGTTCACGCCCTTGAGCGTAGACGGTCGACGGTCTTCGTCGTCAGGCCCTGTCGCCGGATTCTCAGGCCAGAATGGATGGCATGACCTCTGACTCGACCATCACGATGTTCGGCGCCGAATGGTGCTCGGACTGCCGCCGCACGAAGAAGCAGCTCGACGACCTCGGTGTGACGTACACCTACGTCGACCTCGAGACCGACCCCAAGGCCGCCGACGTCGCGCGCGACATCTCGGGTCGCACGAACATCCCCGTCGTGGTCTACCCCGACACGTCGCACCACGTCGAGCCGTCCAACGCCGACGTCGAGGCGAAGCTGCGCGAGCTCTCCCTCATCTGACCCCCTGACCGCGAGACTGCAACGGCACGCCGAGACTGCGGGTGTTACCCGCTGTCTCGAGCTCCCGTTGCAGTCTCGCGGTCAAAAGGCGGCGGGTCACGGCGGGCGTCAGCGGCGGCCGAGACCGCGGTAGGTCCAGCCGGCGGCGCGCCAGCGCGCGGGGTCGTAGGCGTTGCGCGCGTCGACGATGTTCGGCGTCGCGACGAGCGGCCGCACCACCTCGGGGTCGAGGTAGCGGTACTCGTCCCACTCCGTCACGAGCACGACGACGTCCGCACCGCGCACGGTGTCCTCGAACGATGCGCGGTAGTCCAGCTGCGGATGGCGTGCCCGGGCGTTCTCGATGGCGGCCGGATCGGTCACCCGCACGTCGGCCCCGAGGCCCTTCAAGCGCACCGCGACGTCGAGCGCGGGTGAGTCCCGCACATCGTCGGAGTGGGGCTTGAACGCGAGACCGAGCACCGCGACGACCTTGCCGACCGGCTGACCGTCGAGCGCCTCGACGACGTGGTCGACGACCTTGCTGCGCCGGCGCAGGTTGATCGCATCGACCTCCTTGAGGAACGCGACCGAATCGGCGCGGCCGAGCTCTTCGGCCCGTGCGGTGAAGGCGCGGATGTCCTTCGGCAGGCAGCCGCCGCCGAAGCCCACACCCGCGCCGAGGAATCGGCGGCCGATCCGGTCGTCATGGCCGATCGCGTCGGCGAGCTGCACGACATCGGCGCCGGTCACCTCGGCGATCTCGGCCATCGCGTTGATGAACGAGATCTTCGTCGCGAGGAAGGCGTTGGCGGCGACCTTGACGAGCTCGGACGTCGCGAAGTCGGTCACGATGAGCGGGGTGTCGAGCGCGATCACGGGCGCATACGCTTCGCGCAACGCGGCCTCGGCCACGGCCGCCTGATCGGGCTCGGGCGGCAGACCGAACACGAGCCGGTCGGGGGTGAGCGAGTCCTTCACGGCCCAGCCTTCGCGCAGGAACTCGGGGTTCCACGCGAGTACGGCGCCCGACCCGGCGATCCGCTCGGCGAGGACGGCGGCGGTGCCCACGGGCACCGTCGACTTGCCGGCGATCACCTCACCCTCGCCGATGTGCGCGAGCACGCCGTCGATCGCGGCGTCGACGTAGGACATGTCGGCGGCCGTGCCGTCTTTACGCTGCGGTGTGCCGACAGCGATGAAATGGATGCCGCTGCCCGCGGCATCCGTCATGTCGGTCGAGAACCGCAGCCGGCCGGACGCGACGTGCGTCTGCAGCAGTTCGGGCAGGCCCGGTTCGAAGAACGGGGCCTCGCCGCGCGTGAGCGCCGCGATCTTGTCGGCGTCGACGTCGATGCCGACGACGTCGTGGCCGAGTTCGGCCATGGCCGCCGCGTGGACGGCTCCGAGATATCCGCATCCGATGACCGAGATCCGCATCGATGTCCCTTCGTTGTTGGCGCTCGTCCATCATGGCGTGCTCGCGTGCAACGATGGGTGGGCTCACCCCCGGAGCGCAAGGGAGATTCCCATCGAACTGTCGATCGTCGTACCGACCTACAACGAGGCGCCCAACGTGGCCGAGCTCGTGCGGCGAATCGCGGCCGCGACGGCGGGAATCGCGTGCGAGATCATCGTCGTCGACGACAGTACGGATGCCACCCCCGACGTCGTGCGGGAGGTCTCGGCGTCGTCGACGATCCCTGTGCGTCTGCTCCACCGTGAGCGGGCGGTGGGGGGTCTCGGCGGGGCGGTGCTCGAGGGATTCGCCGCGGCGATGTCGGACCTGTGCCTCGTGATGGACGCCGATCTGCAGCATCCGCCCGAGAAGATCCCCGAGATGCTCGCGCGCTTTCGCGAGGGCGACGTCGACGTGGTCGTCGCGTCGCGGTATGCCGGCGGCGGCACCGCGAACGGACTCGCCGACCGTACGCGGGTGTTCGTCTCGAAGCTGTCGACCGCGGTGACCAAGTCGATGTTCCCCGTGCGACTCAAAGACGTCACCGATCCCATGACGGGGTTCTTCCTCGTCGATCGCCGTTCTCTCGATCTCGACGGCCTCAAGCCGCGCGGGTTCAAGATCCTGCTCGAGATGCTCGCGCGCAAGACGCTGCGCGTCGCCGAGGTGCCGTTCGATTTCGCCGATCGGCACGCGGGGGAGTCGAAGGCGTCGCTGCGGCAGGGAGTCCACTTCATGACGCAGCTGACGGCACTGCGATTCGGCAAGATGTCGCTGTTCGCCGTGGTGGGCGCGCTCGGAGCGGTCGCGAACATCGCGATCGTGTGGGCGCTGACCGCGGTCGGGATGGACTACATCCTCGCCGCCATCATCGCCGCCGAGGTGACGATCATCGGCAACTTCCTGCTGATCGAACGGTTCGTGTTCCATGACATGCGGGGCGAGGCATCGGGCGGCTGGGTGCGGTTCGCGAAGTCGTTCGCGTTCAACAACGCCGAGGCGCTCGTGCGCATCCCCGTGCTCGCGCTCATGGTCGAGACGTGGCACATCTCGGCGGTGCTGGCCACGGCGATCACGCTCGCGGTCGCGTTCATCGTGCGCTTCGTCTTCCATTCGCTCGTCGTCTACGCCCCGCGCAAACCGGAGCCGTCGCGGGCGCGGGCGATTGTGGAGAGAATCGACGAACACGTCGTCCAACCGGGAGAGCTGTGACCACGATCGCGCTCGCACACGATTACGTCACACAGCGTGGCGGAGCGGAACGTGTCGCGCTCGCGATGGCGCGCGCGTTTCCCGGGGCCCCCCTGCACACGACGCTGTTCCACGCCGAGGGCACTTTTCCCGAGTTCGACCAGCTCGACATCCGCACGTCGCGCGTCGACCGCTGGCCGGCGCTGCGTCGGCACCACCGACTCGCCCTTCCGTTCCTCGCCGGTGCCGTCGACGCGCATCCGATCGACGCCGATGTCGTGCTCGCGAGCTCGAGCGGATGGGCGCACGGATTCCCGACGGCAGGTCGCAAGGTCGTGTACTGCCACGCGCCGGCGCGGTGGCTCTATCAGCTCGACCGGTATGCCGGTGGTGACGAGGCGCCGGGAGTGCGCGCCCGAGCGGTTCGCGCGGCGATCGGGATGCTGGGGCCGCGACTGCGGCGATGGGATCAGCGCGCCGCGGCGACCGCGGACCGCTATCTCGTCAATTCGACGGTCATCCAGCGGGCCGTGCAGGATGTCTACGGAATCGACGCGGAGGTGCTCGCGCCGCCCCCCGCCACGCTGCACCCCGATGACGCGCGCGAAGAGATCGCCGGCGTCAGGCGTCCGTTCCTGCTGTGCGTGGCGCGCCTCCTGCCCTATAAGAACGTCGACCTCGTGATCGAGGCCGTCGCGGCGGCCGGTGGGCTCGACCTCGTCGTGGTCGGCGACGGTCCCGAACGCAAGACGCTCGAGGCGCTCGCGGCGCGCGCGGGCGGCACGCACCTGGTCGGCAAGGTGTCCGACGCGCAGCTGCGCTGGCTGTATGCGCAGTGCGAAGGTCTGGTTGCGGCATCCTACGAAGACTTCGGGCTCTCGCCTCTCGAGGCGGCGACCTTCGGCAAGCCCACGGCCGCACTCCGAGACGGCGGATACCTCGACACGGTCGTCGAAGGGCGCACGGGTGTCTTCTTCGACTCCCCGACGGTCGACGCGGTCGCCGGCGCGATCGGGGCACTGGCCGAACGGTCGTGGAGAGCTCTCGAGATCACGGCGCACGCCGAGTCGTTCTCAGAGGAGCGGTTCGCCACTCGGCTGCGCGATGTCGTCAGCGAGGTGGTCTCCCATCGTTGATGCGCGAGGAACCCGTAGGACAGCAGCTCTCTGGACGGCCGGGTTCCTCAGCGCGTTCGTGCTGCTCTATGTCCTCGCGGTGCTGACCCCGCTGGGCCAGCGTCTCGACGCGTCGACACTCGGATCGTTCCCGGCGCTTCGAGACGAGCCGTGGATGCGGATCTACGGCGCCCGCAATGCCCTCATGCTCGGGCTCGTGGTGCTCGCCGCCCTCGCCGCCGTCGGCGCGCTGCTGGCCCGACGGTTTCTCGCCGTGGCCGCCGCGGCGATCTGTCTCGGCGGAACAGGGGTGCTGGCCGCGCTGTTCGACATCGCCGTTCCGCGCCCCGATTTCGGCGCCTTCGCGTACGCGCACAACACGTATCCGAGCGGTCACGTCGCGGTCTGCGCCGCCGGCGTGATCGCGATCGCCTGGCTGAACCCGCGCTGGGCACCGCGACCGGTCGTCGCCGTGCTCGCGGGGGTGGTGTGGATCGAGGCGGCGATGTCACTGCTGTCCTTCGCGCATCGGGGCAGCGACGTGCTGGGCGGCATCCTGCTGGCCGGCGCTGTCGCGTTCGCGGTGCAGGCCGCGGTCGGCGTCGTCGTGTCGCCTGCACGACGGCTTCGGGCCTGGACAGCGGTGGGGTCGGCGGTCTGCCTCACCGGGGCGGTGTGCGTGCTCATCGCGATGGCCGACGTTCCGCGGGCGCCCGACGTCGCCGGCGGCGGGATGCTGCTCGCCTGCGCCGGCGTGCTCGTCGTGCTCGTCGCGCGTCAGGGTGCGGTCGCGAGCGTCGAAGTGGGGTCTGAGAGCCGGCGGTAGGCTTGCTGTGACGCTGGGCGTGTCCTGCGAGTCTGGCCGATGCACACGTACATCGGGTTCTTCCACCTGGATACTCGAAGACGCGAAGCCGTCAGCGGCTGCACGAGCAGCATGAGTTCGACCGGGGGGCAGAACGCGTGACACTACGGCAAGTGCTCGACGTGCTGTGGAAGCGCATCTGGGTGATCCTCGCGATCACGGCTGTCGCGGGCATCGTCGCCGTGGGCTATCTGCAGGTGCGTGATGTCACGTATGAAACGAGCGGCACCGTTCGGCTGAACGCCGTCGTCACCGAGACGGCCGTGTCGGGGGAGATCGGCGGCATGACGGTCGATCTCGACCCCGAGACCATCACCGCGCCCGTCATCCTCGACGCCGCGGCGGCGATCACCGGCGACGCGCGCGGTGCTCTCGCGGGGCAGATCGAAGCCCGCCTCGATGACAGTTCGCGCACCGGCCGGTTGACCGTGACGGCGTCCGGTCCGAGCCCGGAGTCCGCTCAAGCGCGGGCGAACGCCGTGATCGAGGCGTACGTCGCATACGTCGACGAGCAGATGACCGAGGTGCAGACGACACTGCGTGAGCAGCACACCGAAGCCATCCAGCAGGCCACCGAACTGCAACGGGAGGTCTTCCGCAACCCCGAGAACGCGATCGCCCAATCGAACCTGGCGTCTGCGCTCAACCGGATGAGCATGCTGCAGACCCAGCTCGACGCGATCGCCGCATCGGGCCCGACCATGACGGTCTTGCGCGAACCGGCACCGGGAGAATCGACTGTCCCCGGCCAGCTCATCGTGTTCGGACTCGCCCTCTTGACCGGCGCCATCGTCGGGATCGGAGTCGTTCTGATCCGCGACCAGTTCGACAACCGTCTGCGGGGCTCCGACGAGGTCGAAGGCATCGCCGGCACCGTGTCGCTCGGTGAACTGCGCTGGGACCGGTCGGTCAAGCGACTTGATCCGCCCCTCCCTGTCGCGAGCTCGCAGCGAACCGATCTGAGCGAAGGCCTGCGGACGGTGCGGTCGACGGTGCAGGTTCTCATCCCGCCTCGCCACGCGGTCGTCGTGGTGACGAGCGTCGAGCCGGGCGACGGAAAATCCTTCATCTCATCCAACCTCGCCCTCGCCTGGGCGCGCGCGGGAAAGAGCGTCATCCTCGTCGGCGGCGATCTGCGCCGCCCGGATCTCGCACGCTACTTCGGCGACGCGGCCGACGGTGAGGGCGTGGCCGAGCTGCTGCAGAACCAGGAAGACGGCACTCCCGTGTCGTCGGAGGAGATCGAGGCCCGACTCAACGTCACGACCTATCGACGCCTCCGCATCCTTCCCGCCGGTGCGGAACCGAGGGACCCCGCCGACCTTTTGGCCGGCGCGGCGTACGAGTCGCTCGTCGACGAGCTCAGGCTGCTGGCCGATATCGTCATCATCGACTCGCCGCCGGCCATCGGACTCGCCGACGCCTCGTTGCTCTCGATGTACACCGACGGCGCGATCGTCGTCGCGTCGGTCATGCGCACCGATCGCACGCTGCTTGCCGACACCGTCGCCGGGCTGCGCGCGAACGGCGTCGAGATCCTCGGCGTCGTCGCGAACCGAGGACGGCGGAAGCTGCCGAAGACGTATGCCGCCTATTACATGCGCAGCGACAAGAGCGGCCGTCGCCGCACGGCTCAGGTCACGCCCGACTCGCAACCCCTCGATGCCGATGTCGAAGATGATGATCTCGATGTGTTCGACGGTCGCTCCGACCTGGCCGACCGTCCGCGCTACCGACGCGGGGTGACGACGAACCCCGTGCCGACGACCCGACCCAAGACCTCGGTGCTTCATCCGCAGCCGCCGGATGAGCAGGAAAGCGGTGCGCCTGCATGACTTTTGCGCCCCCCGGTGATGGACCGTTCGCCGCGCCGGTGCGATCTCCCGAAGCCATCGCCGGGCAGAGCGAGATCCTCTTCGTCTGCCACGGCAACCAGTGCCGTTCTCCCTACGCCGCGGCCATCGCCGAGCGGCTCGGGGGTGGGCGCAGCCTGCGTTTCCACTCTGCGGGCCTGATCGAGGGCGGCCGCTCGATGCCCACGGTCGGTCGCGCTCTCGCAGCCCGGATCGGGTACGACTTCACCCAGCACCGCAGCCGCGAACTCGATGCGCACGACATGGCGGGATTCGATCTCGTGCTCACCGCCGCGCGCGAACAGGCGCGCGAGGTGATCGCCGAGAATCCCGACGCCTGGCCGCGCGTGTTCACGATCAAGCAGTTCGCGCGGTGGATTCAGGAGAACCCCCGGCCTCCGCGAGCAGCGCTGGGGTCATGGCTCGATGCCGCCGCCGCCGACCGGCCGCGCACCGAGCTGGTGGGGGCCGACCCGGCCGACGATGTCGCCGATCCGCTCCTGCTGCCGGAGCGGGCATGGACGACGATGGTGGACGAGTTGACCCGGGATCTCACGACGATCATCGAGGGGCTCGCGCCCACTTCGAGGTGACGCAGCTCAGATGCTCTCGAGAATCGCCCTCAGTTGATTCCACGACCGACGCCAGGAGCGCGCGCGTGCGCGTCGGAGCGCTGACTCTCCGAGGGCTGCACGGGCGAGCGGGTCGTCCCTCAACGTCGTGATCTCGGTCGCCAACCGTTCGGCATCGTCAGCATCGATCAGCACGCCGGCGTCGCCGACGACTTCGGGGATGCCGCCGACCGCGCTCGCGATCACGGGAAGCCCCGTGGCCATCGCTTCACCGATCGTGAGGCCGCTGGGCTCGCGCCACCGCGAGGGTACGACGAAGATGTCCGCGGTGCGCAGCAGATCGGGAAGGCGACCCCGATCGACGAAGGGCTCGAAGGCGACCCTGCCGGACACCTTCCCGGCCAGGTCGCGTAGCGAGCGTTCGTACGGGGTGAGGGGAGCCGCGGCGTCGAACCCGGTGCTTCCCACGATGACGACCTCGATGTCGTCGTGGGGCAGAAGCGCGGCAGCCCGGAGCAGGACATCAGGCCCCTTGTCGGCGATCACGCGTCCGACGTACATGAGTCGCAGCGGGTGAGCGTCGCTCCGCGGCTCGTCGCGCGGTGCGAAGGCCTCGGTGTCGATGCCGTTGTCGACGATGTGCACCCGGCGGGCGAGGGAGCGCGGCAGCCGTGATGCGGTGTGGCGCGCGAGATCTTCACTCACGCAGACGATGGCGGCGACACCGCCGAGCGTGCGCTCGGCCTCGCGCCGACCGACGGTGCGGAACAGGTCGTTGTGCGCATACAGCACGGTCGTGTGCGGCTGATCGCCGAGAAGGCGCGGCAACGCCGGTGCGTTGTGGGCGATGACGATCGAAGGCGACTGATCCCGCAGTGCATCCGATACGGGCTGCCAGGCGCGAACCGCCGATCGGCGGGCGACGCCGAGACGCGCGAGAGCGGCATCCGCTATCCGCTCCGCGCGTCGGGTGGGCATCGCGCCGGTGTATTCGAGCACTTCGGCCGACTCGTAGCGGGGGCGGAAGGTGGTCGAATCGACGAGCACGGCGTGACGCGCATCGTCGCCTTCTGACGCGAGGGCCGCACGCGCCAGACCGTGGACGACCGTCGGAATCGCCGATCCGGTGCGCGGCGAGAAGTGATCGCCCGGTGTGATGGCGTGAATGATGCGCCGGGTCATATCCGCACGACCGGAGTCCTGCGAAGAACGGTCTGAACCGGATGCGGGATGCGTTCGATGCCCAGGGCTTTGTCTCGCGCTTGGACTCCGTAGCAGATGCCCGCGATGATCCACAGGATCGAGGAGTGGCCGGCGACCCAGTAGAGGTCGAACTGCACCTGCGCGAAACGCCCGACCACGACGGCGAGGGCGAGCGTGCCGTACACCGGGTTCATCTTCGCGAGCAGCCAGAAAGCCCCGCCGAACATCGCGAGGAAGCCGATGAGGCCGAGGACGCCCACTGTCGTGAGGACCTCGAGCTCCGCGTTGGGGGGCTGGAAACCCGAGTAACCGGTGTGCCCGGTCACCCACCAGCGATGGCCGACGCCGAAGAGCGGCGACATCTGCCAGACCTTGATCGAATCGCCGTACCAATCGAGCCGCTGGTTGGACGAGTTGAACTGATCGTCCGAGCCGAGCTGCTCTTGCACCGCCGTCACGACGAAGTACGCGACGGGAACGAGCACGACCCACATCCACCGTGATCGCTTGCCGTTGTGGAAGCGTGGCCGCAGGCCCACGATGAGAACCCCGACGAGCGCGCCGATGAGAGCCTGGCGAGACTGGGCGGCGAGCGCCCCGACGCCGCAGACGGCGAACGTCGCATACCCGAACCACGGTCGCCACTCGAGCCACGGCGGGTTGGCGAATGCGATGATCGCCCCGATCATGAGGATCGCTCCGATGGCGTTCTTGTGCAGCATCCCCAAATACACGGGACCGAAGCCGTTCGAGACGGCCGTCACCATCGCGGCGATCCCGATGAACCAGCACAGCGCGATGTACATGCCCAGCGCGAGTTTGGCGTGACCTTCGCGCCCCACCACGAATCCGACGATCATGCTGCCGAGCACGAGAGCGATCTCGTGCGCCCACTCGATGTAGTTCGCGACGTAGCGGTTGAGCAACAGCTGTGGCGCCGTCAGCGCGATGTAACAGGCGCCTGCCCACAGGAGCGGCTGCAGGGTCTGCGCACCCTTGCCACGCAGCATGAGGAGGGCGACGATCGCGGCGAAGCCGAGCACGAAGTCCGCCAGGCTCATCGGACCGACCCGCACCACCGCCATCGTCGCCGGAACGGCCAGCACCGGAATGAGCGAGAGGTCGATGGCCGCGATGCCGACCACGAGCACGGCGAGGGCGGCGGGGATGGCGAGGTCGGGTTCGGTCACCGCGATGAAGCCGGCGGCGAGCCCGACCAGGACGACGGCGAAGCATCCGAGTATGAGCGAGCGCAATCTGCGCATCGACCCGGGGCTGCGGCCCGCGCGCGTTCGCGCCACACCGAAACGTGTGGGATGCCGCGGGCTGGTCACGCGTCAATCGTACGGACCGAGTCCCGAGTGCGCGCCGGTAGTGTGTCGACGTGGCACCGACGATGCAACGGACGGATCACGCGACAGAGGCCCATCCTCCCCGCCGAGTCCTCGTCCTCACGCACACCGGCGAGCTCGGCGGTGCCGAAGCGGCCCTCATCAGGCTGGCTTCAGCCATCGACCGGCGAGCTTTCTCGGTAGAAGCGGTACTTCTCAGCGCCGGCCCCCTTGCTGCGCGACTTGAGGACATCGAGGTTCCGGTAGTCGTGCTGCCATCCGGCGAGGTAACTCGCGTGACGCGGGAGCAGACGGTCGGGTCATTGAGCCGGCTGTGGAGGAATTTTCGGCAGACGGTCGCCGCATCGGTGCGCATCCGACGGTTGTTGCGGGAGCGGTCCCCGGACCTCGTCGTGGCGAACTCGCTCAAGGCGGCAGTTCTGCTGTCGCTCGCGACGCCGGGTTCTGGAACACGGTGGGTCTGGCATCTGCACGACCGGATTTCGGACGATTACCTCCCGGCGGCTGTCGTCATCGCGCTCCGATGGGTCGCACGATTCGGGCCTCATCGCGTCGTGGCGAACTCGCACGCGACGGCACGAACCCTCGGGCAACGGGTAGGCCGGTCGAAACATGTGGTGGTCGCATACCCCGGACTGGAACCGCACGCGTTCGACGAACCACGAAGGCGCGGCGGAGGCCGCACCATCGGCTTGATCGGACGCGTCAGCGCGACCAAAGGTCAGCGTGAGTTCCTCTCGGCCGCTGAGCTGATCCATTCGAGCGCACCTCACCTGCGATTCAGAATCATCGGCGCTGCACTTTTCGATGACGCCGTCGAGGAGTCGCGGTTGCGCGCGCTCTCGACGGCATCGCGAGCCGCGGGTCGGATCGAATGGCGCGGTTGGGTGGCTGATCCGAGCCGCGAGCTGCGCAGATTGCGGATTCTCGTGCACGCATCGCCCGTCCCCGAGCCGTTCGGTCAGGTGATCGTGGAGGCCATGGCGGCGGGTGTGCCGGTCGTGGCGACCAACGCGGGAGGCGTGCCTGAAATCCTCGACCCGGGCGGCGTAGCAGTCCTGGTGGCGCCGGGGGTTCATGCGGCGCCCGCAGGCGTGCTCGTTCGGCCGGGGGATCCTGAAGCCCTGGCCCGCGGCATACTCTGGCTGCTGGAGCATCCCGCGCGCGCAGCTGATGTCGCCACGTTCGCACGAGGCGAAGCTCGCAAGAGGTTCACGATCGACCGCACCAAGGATGTCGTCGAGCGCGCGTGGTTCGACAGTGCGCGGCCTCGGCCCCTCCGGCGAGCGTGAATGCCCGCGCGTCGACTGCTTGATGACGTGCGCGCGCATATGCGGTACTATTCTCCCGCCTGCAGCTGGGGTTCGCAGGTCAAAGCGTTTCGTGATCGAGCTGGGGGAAATCGATGAGTCGTGCGCGCACACTGAGCGAAGAGCCGGGGGCGGAGCCCGCGGCGAAGTCACCTCGTCCCAGGCGGTCGACATGGGTGGCCGCCTCCATCGCCGGCCTGCTCGCGTCCGCCGTCGTCGTCGCCGGCATGTTCGCGCCACCTCAGCAGACGACACCGCCCGCAGCGGCCGACGTCACCGAGGAATTCCGCGATCCCGACGTGGTCATCGGCGCAGAGCCCAGCAACGCGCGCGCTATCGGCGGCGTGGTTGGTCAGGATATCGGCGCTACGTTCCCTGAATCGCAGACCGGTCCCGGCGAGGCGGTCACGGTCGCGGGCTCCCTCTGGTGGTCATGGATCGCACCGGAGACGGGTGCTTTCCGGTTCTCCACGGTCGGCAGTGAGATGAACACCGACATCGTGATCCGAGAGGCAGATTCCGCCGGAACCGTGGTCGGCAGCGGAACCGAGGCAGGGGATCTCGATACCGGCGAAGTCACGGTCGATGTCGTAGAAGACACGAAGTACTTCGTCCAGGTGAGTACGGGAGGATCGGATCCCGATCCAGGGCTGATTGTCCTCTCGTGGCAGCGTGCCGCTGCCGCCGTCGAACAGCCCGAGCCGGTGCCGCCCGCGGCAGTGTTCAGTGCTCCAGAGATCCCCCTCCTCGGCACGACGGGTGAAAAGCCCCAGTCGAAACTGTGGCATGCGAACGGAATCTGGTGGGCGGTCATCGGCACCGCCGCCACGACCCCCGTCGGTACGTGGATCTGGCGCTACGACGGCGATTCGTGGTCCGCCGTCACCCGCGTGTCCGACCGCACCGACGTGCGCGCGGACGTGCTTGCCGACGGTGAAGTCGTGCATCTGCTGTTGCACGGCCCCGTCACATCGCTCGTCTCGGTGCGTTACGACAGTGCGACGGCCGCGTACGTGCCGTGGGAAGCTCGGCCGGTCGGCACCGCCGTTTCACTCCCGGGCAGTGAAACGGCCACGATCGATGTGGACGGCACCGGTCGGATGTGGCTCGCCACCGAAACTGCGACACAGATCCAGATGCGGTGGGCCGACGCCCCCTATTCCACGTTCTCCGCTCCGATCACTGTGGCTTCGGGAATCAGCGGCGACGACATCGCCGTCGTGACTGCTCTCCCTGGCCGTATCGGCGTGCTCTGGTCGAATCAGACGACGAAGAGGTTCGGCTTCCGGACGCACGTCGACGGCACGTCCCCGACGACGTGGACTGCCGATGAGGTACCGGGCGCGTCGGCCGCGCTCAATATCGACGGTGGGATGGCCGATGATCATCTGAATGTCGCAGTCGCAGCGGATGGCACTCTCTACGCCGCCGTCAAGACGTCATACAACTCCTCGAACCGGCCCGTGATCGGGCTCCTCGTGCGAGCAGCGAGCGGCGGATGGACGTTCCACGAAGTCGACAAACGAGGTACCCGCCCCATCGTCCTCGCAGACGAAGCCACAGGCAGCCTGCGCATCACCTACACCGCAAACGACGGAATGGGGGCGATCCTCGAAAAAACAACGACGCGCTCTGCACTCGACTTCTCTCGCCCCGCCGACGTCATCGTGCCAGGCTCGTACAACAACGTCACGAGCACGAAAGCCAACGTCCCCGGGGCTGCACTCGTGATGGTGAGCAACGCGACTTCGACGAAGACGAAGTCCCTCCAATGGGTGCATCCGGGCGCCCCGGTGGCCGACGATGTCACCGTCTCCACCACGCAGGGCACTGGGGTGACAGCCTCATTCGCCATCGACTCGGACCTCCCGATCGACGAGGTGGCGATCATCCGCTCGGCGACATCCGGTGGGGTGTCCGTTGACGGGAAGACATTCACCTACGAGCCGGAGGGCTCGTTCGTCGGTCGGGACTCGTTCACGTATCGCGCCCGTGCGGGAGAACTGTGGTCGGCGGAAGCGACCGTCACGATCGCCGTTTCCGACGAGACGGCGCTGCTGGGGTCGTGGGACTTCGACGAAGCGACCGGAACGACCACCGAAGACGCGTCTGTCTGGGCCAACCATGCGGCAGTTCAGGGTGGGGCGTCCTGGGTGGACGGCGTGTCAGGGAGCGCCCTTCGCGTAGACGGCAACTCCGGGCAGGCGACAGTTCCGCACTCCGCCGCATTCGGTGAGGACTTCGAGGGCTTGACTGTTTCAGCCTGGATCCGCCCAGAGAAGCTCACGAAGCAGTACATCGTGACCAAAGCCGACCCGAACTTCGTGGACGGCTTCGAATTGAGCATCGCATCGAACGGCGTGCCGTACTTCAGGGTGAACCACGCCACTGCCGACAACGACTACCGGCTTCTCGGTCCCGCTGCGCCGATCGCCGACGCGGCGACGTGGACACACCTCGCCGGAACATATGACGGCACGACGATGCGTCTCTATGTGAATGGTGTCGACGTCGCATCGATGCCGGCACCGACGTCGGTGGGCGCGAACAGTCTGCCTCTCATCATCGGTGGCCAGCCCGACGGCACGAACAGGTTCCAAGGCGGCGTCGACGGCGTGCGCGTTTATGCGCGCGGGCTTTCCGCAGCCGACGTTCGTGGGCTCTTCGAAGGTGAGCACGGGGAGAGCCCCGAGCCCGAACCGTCGCCGGCTGATCCGACACCGACGCCCGCGCCGAGCGTCACGGCGAACCCCGAACCGGGGAGCGTGGGGGACTGGAAGTTCGAGGAGACGGCGGGAGCGATCGTCATCGACGCATCCGCGGCGGCGAACAACGGCACGATTTCGGGCGGCGTGCAGCGCGTCGCTGGGGTCACAGGCCGCGCACTCGCCTTCGACGGAGCGAATGGACGCGTCACTGTCGCCCACCACGCTTCACTCGATCTGACGACGAGCATGACGCTGTCCGCCTGGGTTCGACCTGATCGCGTCGGCACACAGAACATCATCAAGAAATCCACCAACGGTGGCACGAACGGCTATGAGCTCTCGATCGCCTCGTCTGGGAAGCCCTTCTTCCGGGTCAATCAGGCGTCTGCGGGCGACCAGTACCGGGTCAACGCCGCCACGGCTCTCGTATCGAACGGCACGAAGTGGACCCACCTTGTCGGCACATTCGACGGCGACCGGATGCGTATGTTCGTGGATGGCGTGGAAGTCGGCAGCACTGCCGGGCCGGCTGCAGTGGGAACGAACAGCCTTGCGCTGACGATCGGCGATCAGCCCGGTGGCGGGTATGCTTTCGACGGCTCGGTCGATGAGGCGCGTGTGCTCGACCGTGCCGTGACCGCCGCGGAGGCGTTGGCTCTCTACAACGGCGAGGGGCTCGGCGCGCCGACGCCGACACCGGCCGTGACGCCGACGCCGACGCCGACTCCCACGCCGACGCCGACGCCGACGCCGACGCCGACCGTGACGCCGACGCCGACGCCGACTCCCACGCCGACACCGACCGCGACGCCGACGCCGACGCCGACGCCGACTCCCACGCCGACTCCCACGCCGACGCCGACGCCGACGCCGACCGCTCCGACCCCGAGCGCAGCGTGGTCTTTCGAGGAGGCCTCCGGGGCAACGGTGCTGGGTGATGGCGGGTCCGGTATCAATGGTCGGTTCGAAGGCGGCGTGAGCCGGGTGCAAGGCATTTCGGGGAGAGCCGTTCGGTTCGACGGTGTGGACGGCAGCCGGGTAGCGGTCGCTGATCATGCGGCACTCGATGTGACCGGGCCGTTCAGCGTCTCCGCGTGGGTCAAGCCGGAACAGGCCGCGACGCAAGGGGTCGTCAAGAAGTCCATCAACGGCTCCGTCGCGGGGTACGAGATCTCCCTCGCGAACAACGGCAGACCGTTCTTCCGAGTCAACCAGAGCGTCTCAGGCGACACCTTCCGAGTGAACGGGACGTCGACCTACCCGACGAATGGCAGCACCTGGACTCACCTCGTGGGGGTCTACGATGGGGCGACCCTGCGACTCTACGTCGATGGCACCTTGCAGGGGCAGGTCGCAGGGCCCGCTTCGGTGATCGCGAACGATCTGGCGTTGACGATCGGCGGTCAGCCCGGGGGTGGCCACCCGTTGAAGGGCGCAGTGGACGACGTGCGGCTCTACGACCGGGCGCTCAGCGCCACCGAGGTCGTGATGGTCAGGTCTGCAGCAGGGTAGCCTCACTCTTTACCGGCCATATCGTCGCGCGCGCACGATGTGGCTCGTAACTGGAACGGGGAGTCCAATCGGTGACGCACAGTGAGGAAGTCGCGGAGTCCGCGCCGACAGTGACGGTCGTCGTTCCCGTCTACGAGGACCTCGCGCGATTGAAGATGTGCCTCGCGCTCATCGCCGCGCAGGACTATCCTGCCGAACTCATCAACGTGATCGTCGTCGATAATGCGTCTCGAACGGATCTGACACCCGCTCTGCCGCCAGGGGACCCACGCTTCACGCTGATTCGCGAGATGCAGCGCGGCTCCTACGCAGCCCGCAACGCTGGCCTGAAGATCGCAGAGGGCGAGATGCTCGCCTTCACGGATGCCGACTGCTTGCCGCACCCCACATGGATCAGCACAGCGGTGGCGATCCTGACCGAAGAAGGTCATCCGCAGGCTGTCGGCGGTGACATCCATTTGGTGTTTCGAAACGGCATGCACCCGCGCAGCGGACCGGAGCTGTACGAATCAGCCCACGAGTTCCCCCAACGTCGGTTCGTCGAAGTGGACGGATTCGCCGCGACCGCGAACCTCGTCGTATCCCGTTCGGTCATGTCACGCGTGGGGCCCTTCAACGCCGCTCTGAAATCCGGAGGCGACCAGGAGTGGGGCAAGCGACTGCATGCTAGCGGCGCACGGATGGTGTTCAGTGCACGCGCGGTGGTCGATCACCCGGCGCGATCTTCGTGGTTCGGGCTGGCCAAGAAGACCGTACGAGTCGAACGGGGGATCAGTGCATTGACCGTCGGGCAGCAGAGTTCGGAAGACCGCCGGTACATCGGCCAGCAATTGCGGATCGGGCTCGGAATCTGGAGGGCGGTGTGGCGTCAGGACTGGCCCGCTTCCCGCGGTGAAAAAGCGAAGTACGCTGCAGCGCAGAGCTGGGTGAACGCGTTTCGGATCGCAGAGCGAATACGCGCGAGATCCTCGCAACGCATACGAAGCCGTGGTCTTTCCCGATCGATCACACCGTGACAGACACACGGTTCGCGGCGCTTGCACTGCTTCCTCTCATCAGGCCCGGCGACCAGGTCTTGTGCGTCGCTTCGGATTGGGGCGCGCTTGCGGATGCACTGACCCATCTCGGGGCGTCTGTCACCACCGTCGGACCGGACGAGAGCCGTCTCCTGCAGGGCAGACGATTCGCGGTGGCGTTCGTCGATGTGCGCCAGTTCGGACCAGCGGGGGTCGAACGGTCGAACACGCGACGACTACTGTCACACGTGCGGGAGAACCTCACACCCGACGGAGTCGTGGTTGTGGCGGCTTCCAACCCCCTCCGTGCGCGGATGCGCGGTCGGCGCTCGCTCCCGGGTGCGGGAGTGTCGTTGTTCTCAGATCCCGTGCGACCGTGGGGCGCGACGCTCCGCGGCACGGGCCTGTCCGTGTCCCGACTGCTCATCCCGCTGCCGTCGCTCGATCACCTCGAGGTGATCGTGCACGCCGAATCGCTGCGTCGTGGGCGGGACACCGCGACGAACAGCACTCGACAACGGCTCGGTAGATTTCTCGCCCGGGCAGGTCTGGGAAAGTGGATGGCGCCCGACTACCTGGTCATCGCGCGAGCCCATCGCGCGGCGACCACGTCGGTGACGCGCGCGGAGGAGCTGTCATCCAACCGCGCGACGATCATGGCGCGCACACATCCACGCGTGGTCATCGACGCGGAGAGTGTCTTCCTCAAGGTGCCGCTCTCCGCCGTTGAAGAGCGCAGAGCCGAGCAAGAAGTCCAACGCACCCGCGCAGCATTCGCCGGGCCGTGGGGGCACTATGCCCCGGAGAACGTAGAACTGGTGGAGCAGGGCAGGCTCACGGTGTGCCGGTATGCGCGGTACGACGCCGTGCCGACGAGCTTGGGGGAGTACGAGCGAGACGTGCTCACGGTCCTGGACGCCCTTGAGTCCGGCGAGACCGGTCAGATGTCATCGACCGACCTCTACCGGCGCCTGCAATCACCCCGCGAGCCCGCGAACTTCGAAGACGACGACCTCGAGAACCTTCGGTCCCGCTTACTCGGACAGGGGACGCTGCCGGTGCTGATCGGGCCATCCCACGGCGATCTGCACCGTGAGAACGTGCTCCGGTTGCGCGGGGGAGGGATCAAGCTCATCGATTGGCCACGCGGCGAAGACCGTAACCCGCGTTTCCTCGACGCTGTGTACGCCACGTTGGACCTTCACCGTCGGCGTGCGGGTGCCAGCCTCAGCGAAGCGGCCATCGCGTTCATGAAGAACGACATCGAGGGGCCGCTCGCCGAGAGGGCCGGCGAACTGCTCGGCTCGATGAGTCGGGAGGATGTCATCCTCTGGCGAATGCTCCACGCGATGAGTTTCTACGCGCACGATGCGCGTCGAGACCCGGGCAATCAGACGTTGCAGACACTGCGGCGACTCTGGGGCTGACCGTCACCCCGAGGAGATCGACCCGACGCTCTTCACACTTGCTTCTCGGGGGGAGGGTCGCCGGATTTCCCGGAAGACATCGCGTGCACCGAGTGCGACAACGGCGCTGCCGACGACGATGCAGACGATGAGGTCGTAATCTCCCGTGTACGCCAACGAACCGCCGAAGATGAAGAAGGACCCGCCGCCGGCGATTCGCGTCACGCCATGCCACACGGTGGCGAACACGGCGATCGCGACGGCAGTGATGCGCGCGGCAGAGTAGGCTCTTTCGCCCCTCGCGGGCCATGGCAGCGTGGCCAAACTGAAGAACGCCGCGTAAGCCACGATCTGCGTTGAGAACGTGATGTTGAGCACCAGCGCATTGACAAGATGGAAGCTCGCCGCGGCAAGCAGCCATAGACGCCAGGGAACACGCCCCCACAGCAACCAGATGAAGCCGCTGACCTCGAACAGCACCGCGATCACATCCGCTGCTTTGAACGCCAGCAGCAGAACGCCCGGAACGAGGCCGGCGAGCAATTGGGGTTCCTGCAAGTCCATTCGCGGGTAGTACCAGCTCAGGAAGCCGCTCACGCCCAGATCAGGTGTGAGCCAATATCGGCTCTTCTCGACCCCTGCGACCAGGAACCCGAAGCACAGGGCAACACCGAGGAGCGAGAGGCCCTGTGCTATCCGTCGCGGAGCCGCCTTGCCCCAGTCTGCGATCAGCATGCACACGAGCACGAGTGCAATCGCGATTTGGTGAGAGATCTTGCCTTGCGAATAGGCGAACGTCGTACTCACGATGTAGGTCACGAGCGCGACGGACGTCGAGATACGGGTGGCCCACCCGCATGTCATGGCGCAGATTGCCGCGAGCCCGACGAGATCGACGATCGTGAAGAACGGGGACGGCGGGAACCCGCCGGCCATGCTGGACAGGCTCAGAAGCGGAGGCGTAAAGAACGCATCCGGAGTCTGGTCCAGCCACGAGAACCAGCGGGCGTCGAAGAGCAAGAGGTAGAGCCCGAAGACCCAACGGAAGACCCCCAACGATCCTGGGGCAACCCGGGTCGAAGCCGCGATTCGGCCCCACGCCCATAGCAGCGCGCGATCAACCAATGAGGTTCACCTCCTCGAGGACCTCTCGATCCAGTTCTCGTCCGGTTCTGTGATCGATCGTCACCCGCTCCTTGCGAACGATGAGGGTTTCCTCGCTCAGGCCCATTGAGCGCAACTGACCCGCCAGCCACTCGCGGGCGCGTGTTGTCTCTTCGAGCGTGGGCACCGCGCGCGGAACCTCGAAGACGAGGTCGATTCCGCGGACGACGACGGATCGCGTCGAAGACCGATCTTGACCGAACCTCGACGCGATGAGACCGCTGAGTTGAGACGGTGGGATCGGATCGAGAAGCAGGGCTCGGTCGACGACGCGTTCGACTCCTGCCGGAGTGTAGGCGACGAGAGTGTCTGACTGGAAAGCAGCTACCCCGTCCACGACATGCGTTTGGATCTGTCCTCCGCCGGGGAAGATGACCGCCGGATACGGCTCTTCTCCAGTGAGGGTCAGGATGGCGAACGGCGCCGCGAGCACAACGGCGATCCCCAACGTGGCCCCCAGCCCGAACAGTGGTCTGGCTCTGCCGTCGTCGTCGTCTCGCGTTGCCCGCTCTTTCGGTGACATCGCGCAGTCCTTCCTCACGGAGAGGAGACCAGCAGGTCATCGACGGCCCCAGGACGTCGATGGTGCACACCATATACCCGCCGGCCAGGCTGTGCCAGGCTGCGAGCGCGAGCAGGCCGGTAATGTCAGTTGCGTGATTATGGCGTCCGGGGTTCCGCACGGTGCCCGGGTGCTCGATGTCGGCGCACGTGATGCGTATCTCGGGGTGTTGCTCACCGAGAGCATCGGGGCGAAGTATCTCGGTCTCGTGTCCGCTGAAGCGCTGGACGGCGTCCGCAGCCACGCGGGACCGCTCGCGGAGAGATTCCACAAGCTCGACCCTTTGTTCAGGGTCTCCCAGAGTTCGGCGGACGTGCTCGTGGTGCGCGCTGATCGGCCGCTTTCCGTCGCGGGGTTCAGTGAACTGGCGCCCTTCCGCTGGATTGCGGTCGAGCGCGGTAAAGGCCGGCGCAGTGCGGCGACCCGCCTCGCCCTCGGGATCGCCCGCAGGCGGGGCCGGATCTCTGCGGTCGACAGCTGGACAGATTCCGCACACGCGTTCGATGTCTTTCGGCTGCACCACGAACCACCGTTGCGACCACGCGTCTATTTCTCACCAGTGTGGGGCGTTACGGGGCTCGCGCGACGGCTCGAAGACGCGGGTTTGGAGTATGTCGTGCTGCGCTGGTTCACGCAGCTGCCGCAGATGGCCCCCGGCGAGGACCTCGACATCTTGGTGCGCGACGAACACGCCGAGACCTTTCGTGAAATCGTCGGCGCCGAGCCGGGCACGATCCCGATCGACCTTTACAGCGAAACCGGTCTTGACGGCTATGACTTCCGCGGCGCTGCCTACTATGTTCCTTCGCTCGCGAAGACGATTCTGGATCGCTCTGTGATTCATGCGAGCGGTATGCGCGTGCCGGCTCCCGCCGATCACCTGCACTCGCTCGCGTACCACGTGCTCTACCACAAGGGGTTTTCTGCCGGCCTCGCATCGTCTCTGCCACATAGCCCCCTCGAGGAGCCGGCCGAGCATGACTACGCGGCCGCACTCACGGAGGCTGCGGAGAGTGCTGGGTCACACATTCCTCTCGATATGGAGGGCCTCGACGACTACCTCGGGCAGCAGAAGTGGCGGCCGCCGCTTGATGCCCTTCGCCGGCTGTCGAGCTCGAACGATTGGGCTGCTCGCCGCATTGACGTCCGGAAGGACGCGTCTGGCGTGGAGGGGGAGCTTGCGGTCTTCGTCATTCGTGAGCGCCTGGAAGAAGTCGTCTCGCTTGATGACGTACGCGGGATCCTGGAGCATCTGGGTTTTCAGATTGTTTTCACGCATCGCCTGGATGCTGCTGCCCGCGGCCGTGCCGCAGCTCACATCCGCGGAGGTAACTGGGGGCGTGGGCCGTATCCGGCCAGCGGAGGGGGTCCCTCCCTGGTCATCGCAGCGCTCCACTTCGCTCCTGAATCGGTGGATCCCGCGCTGAAATCACGCTATCCGCATCTCACCAACGCCGACATCCTCGCGGCGAAGGTGACCGTCCGTGACCTCGTCGATGCGACGCTCGGAGAGTCCCGCGCATTCAACGGGATGCACTCTGCGGACGACGAGACCGAAGCCTGGCACTATCTCGAACTCGCTGCTCCGGAATCCGTCGCGCGGGTCCGAGAGATCGTCGCAGCCGGCCGCGCGGCGCAGGGCGTTCCGCACGGAACGACGAGAACGCTCAGCCGCGGGCGACGCGCTCGTGTCGACGTGCGAGCTACCGATGCAGGAATTGTCGTGCGGAAAACGTTCGTGCCGGGCGCCCGACGGCATCTCGAGCGAGAACTCGCTGCCCTCGACGCGCTGGCCACCAGTGATATCGCTCCGGAGGTGCTCGACCGCGGCGAAGACTGGTTCGAGATGCCGTACTACCGCAACGTGCTGACCCGTCGACGCCGTCTGCTCCCTCTGCCGATCCTCCGACGCATGGTGGCGGTACTCGATCAGCTGCACGCCGCCGGCTTCGATCTGGTCGACGCGAAGCCCGATAACTTCATCATCGATGAGGATGGTCGCCTACTCCTGGTCGATTTGGAGTTCGCCTACGCCACGACCGGGGAAGCCGAAGCCCGGCGGACGCTGGTCGACGGCCCGGAGTTCTCGTCTCCGGACCCTCGACGCTATCCCGACGTCCCTGTCGGCGACTCGTCCTACGGCGTGCGCTGGCTTCCGCACTCCGGAATGCCCCCCGCGGTGCTGATCAGTGGCGGTGCCTTCGCACAGCACCGCCATCGGTCCGTCTACCGGATTCGCCAGAGCCTCTGGGCACCAGGGGCCCCACCGCGAGCACTGCTCAGGTATGCGCGCGATGCGCTCCGGGGATGGCGCCGGGGGATGCGGCAGTCCGCGCTGAGCTTGCTCAACGCTCGATCAGCCCGCGGTCAGGGGAAGACGTGAGGGCTGTCACACCGGCCGGCTATGCGCCGGGGGTGCCGTCGCCAACCTGATGCAGGTCCTCCACCGTGGCGCGTCGCCATCCAGACGACCAACCGATGCGCCAAACCAGATTCGCCCACCTTGCCGGACTCCCGGCTGCGCGGACGAGACGCCCGAGCTTGGCTGACCCGGGGGATTCTTCAGGCGGGGCTCCGTCCTCGAACGGGTGCTGGTCGAGGCCGGTCGTCGAGGCTGCCAGCAATGCGTACTTGTGTGTCATCCTGCGGGCGCCTCGCCCGTAGGTGCGAGCCTGTCTGTAGACGGCGCGGAGCCCGACACGCTGCTGGACGTATAGCAGCATGTCCGGAGCAAACGTCAAGTGATATCCGGCCAGCTGCGCACGGATGCAGAAGTCGTCGTCTTCTGCGGTGAACTCGGACTCATCGAATCCGCCGATGGAGTCGAAGACGGCGCGGTGCATGGCCATGTTGTTGCTGCCCGCGGATACGAAGCCGGGAAGGTAGGACAACGCTGAAAGGCCGTCAAGCTGCGGTGACCACGAGACTGAGAACGCGCCTTTGCCTCGGAGGTGCTCGATGTCGAGCCGTCCAGCCGCGAACGAGTGCTGTGACAGCGCGTGTCGTGCTGCCCGGCACCATCCGTCCGCGACGATATCGTCTGCGTCACAGAAAGCGATCCACTCCCCTCCGCTCTCTGAAACCCCGATGTTGCGCGCGGCGCCAGGCCCGCGCCTCGAGGAAGCATCCACGAGACGGATCTCGGGGTACCGTTCCGCCATCGTCCTGACGACGTCGACGGTCCTGTCGGTCGAGCCGTTGTCGCAGACGAGGATCTCACGTGGCGCGCTTGCTTGACGGGCGAGTGCCTCGAGCTGACGCCCCAGCGTCTCGGCCGCGTTGTACGCGGGGATGATGATGCTCATCATCGGGCGATCCGGCTCACCTGCCATGATGAGCCCGTCGGTCATCTCGACGGGCGCCAAGAGCGGCGAATACCCCGCTGATCAGCCCTCGTGCCTCAGTGAGGATCAGAGTCGGCCCAGCGAAGACACGCAGTCGTTGCAGCGGCGACAGTCGTGTGTCTTGGCGGGTGCGTGCGCGCAGCTCACTCCTCAGCCGGGAGAAGTGGCGGGGCTGATCGCGCAGCGCTGACCAGATGTATCGCGTCAGGAGCGGATCGCGCCATCCGAACAGGCGCACGAGCAGTACGACGTGGTTGCGTCGCGCATAGTAGATGTGACGCCGATCGAGCCGCTTCCTCCTGAGCATGTCGCGCGTAGCAGTCTGCGTCACGATGGCTGTGGGTTGCAGCACGAGCTTGCCGCCTGTCAGGCCCAGCCGCAGCGAGATGTCGGATTCCGCGGCGTGGCCCGTTCCGGGGTATCCTCCGCGGATGCCGCCGATAGCATCCAGCGCAGTGCGGCGGAAAGACATGTTCGCCGCGCCCTGGTGATCGACGTCGATCTGTCTTCCGGGATCTGCGGCGAAGTTGTCGGTGAGTCGACCGTCGGGTAGAAGTCGGCCGATTTCGCCGCGACCCTTGATCGCCTCGCCTTCGATGCCATGTAGGACGCGGCCGCACACCGCGACGACTCGTGGATCGGCGTACGGCACGGTCAACTCGCCGAGCCACCGTTCGTCGACGTGGGCGTCATCGCCGATGAAGGCGACGATGTCGCCCGACGTCGCGGCGTAGCCGGTGTGGCGAGGTTCCGGGGTGGGGCCGGAGTCTGACTTGTGCCGCACGAACCGTACGTCCGGAAACTCATCCGATAAAGATCTGCTCATCCGATCATCTGATGAATCGTCGACCACAACGACCTCGAGCGGCGCGGGCACGAGCTTTTCGATGTGCTGAAGACAGGTTCGAAGGTGTTCGGGTCTGTCCGCCGTGACGATCACAACACTCACTGAAGCTGTCACGTCACGACTCCGGCGGACCGACACGGACGACACGGAACCAGTCTCGCCGCCGCAGGGGCGAACTGAGCGATGTCCGCCACGGGTGACGCTGTCGCTTCGCCCAGCGGGCGTATACGGCCGGTTTGGTGTAGTCGGCGGCGTGCCCCGACCAGCCGAACTTGCGGCGGATGGTGTCGTGGTCCCGCACCCACGAGTAGTGCAGCACCGCGGACTGCGGTGAGACGACCTCGTGCACGATCGTCTCGTGGTGGTGCGCGGGATCCGTGTTCCACGCACGCAGGTCGACTCGGTGAAGGGCGACGTCCGCTTGGCGGGCGTGCACGAGCGTGGTTCCCGCCCGCACCGCGAGGGGGCCGGGATACGACGCGGCAGGACGCAGGAAGCGCGTGCTGGCTTCCAGGTAGCGGTTACCGCCGACGTGTGCATACAGCCAACGCGACGGGTAGTACAGCGCGGATGCTCCCCTCGCCTCAGCGCGCAGGAGGGAGCCGAAGAATCGCGGTGCGTCGAGCATCACTTCGTCGGTGTCGAGTTGCAGCACCCAGTCCGCCCCGTCGGATGCGACGTCCAATGCCGTCTGACGCTGGAAGGTGTCGTTATCGAGGGGATGCTCATCGAGCCTTGCGAAGCTGCCCGGTGCGCGGACGCATTTGCCCTCGACGTCGAGCGCGTCGACGATGGCGAGACATTCTTCGACGGGCAGGTTGGTGCCGGTCCACGACTTCGCGTCCTGGTCGTAGGACAGCACGATGCGGTCCACGTGCGCGTAGTACGCCTTCAGGCTCTCGGCGAGGAACGCCGGGTCGGCCATGAGGGCGTACGCGGTGACGCGCATGTCAGATGTAGTCCGCGAACTCGCGCTCGTTCTTCTGGAAGACGAGCGTGCCGAGGAAGAACACGAGGGGCGCTCCGATGACGATTGCGAGGATCTGCCAGAGGGGAGGCGCGGGGGTGCCCAGTGCCGACCAGCGAAATGCCTCCAGGAACCACGTGACCGGGTTGATCTGGAACAGCCATCGGATGCTGTCCGGCACGGCCGACAGCGAGTAGGCGAGCGGACTGGCGTACATGAGCACCTGCAGGAACCACGGCAGCACGTACCCCACGTCGCGGTACTTGACGAGATACGCCGCAGCCGCGAGACCGAACCCGAGCCCGAGCAGCAGGATCAGCATGACCCATACCGGCAGCAAGAGGATCGCCCAACCGGGGTTGATGCCGAAGATGAACAGCAGCACGACCAGCAGAACGAAACCGACGAGGAAGTCGACGACGATCGACGCCAGGCTCGAGATCGGCACGAGCATGCGCGGAAAGAAGACCTTCTGCACGAGTGATTGGTTGGCGACCATCGACGATGAGGCGCGACCCAGCACACCGTTGAAGAGATTCCACGCGAGCATTGCGGCGAGGGTGAAGACGAAGGTCGGGATGCCGTCGGTCGAGAGTCCTGCGATGACGCCGAACACGATCGTGAAGATGCCGGCGGTGACGAGCGGCTGGAGGATCACCCACGTGACACCGAAGATCGTCTGGCGGTAGCGGACGATGATGTCTCGCTGCGCGAGCCGGACCGCTACTTCGCGTGCGCGCCAGATCTCGCGCCACGGCGGAAGATTCAGTCGCCCGGGAGGTGTGATGACGGTGCGCTGCACATCAGGTTCCATGTCAGACCCCCTCGTACTCGAAGTTCACGAACACGAGCCCCTTCTCGGTGCTGGAGGATTCGGTGAACTCGGGGTACGGCAGGTCGGGCAGCACTTCGAAGCGCCACGCGCCCTCCCAGGCATCGAGAATGCCGGCTTGGCAGGCGTAGAGATCGACCGTGTACTGTCCGGGCTTGAGCCAGAGGTCGCGAATGATGAGCCGGCCGGACTGGGGCTCTGCGGGATCGAACCAGGCGCCGACGAGCCGGGAGTCGCACTGGGCGATGACGGACCCCTGGTCGTTGTTGATGTGAGCCGACACGAAGTACGACCCGATGAGCTTCTTGCCTGGCGGAGCAGTGAAGTCGATGACGATGTCCTCGCCGGACTTGACGAACTCATCTTCCATCGAGACGCGTTCCAGGCGGAGTCGCCCATTGCCCGGCCGCTTGGTCGCATCGCTCTGCGCGAGCGCGAAGCTCTCGAAGCTGTCGCGATACGCCTGCAGTGTGCCCTCAACGCTGCCCGAGTACGCGAGCTTGCCGCGGTCCAGCAGCATCGCCGAACTGCACAGTGCTTGGACGGTCTGCAGCTGGTGGCTCACGTAGAGAACGGTTCGGCCGCCCGACGCCGCCTCGCGCATCTTCTGGATCGACCGCCGCTGGAACTCCGCGTCACCCACGGCGAGCACTTCATCGATCACAAGGATCTCGGTGTCGAGGTGCGCCGCGACCGAGAACGCCAGGCGCACGTACATGCCGGAGGAGTATCGCTTCACCGGCGTCGCGAGGAACTTCTCGATGCCCGAGAACTCGACGATCTCGTCATAGCGCTTCTGGATCTCTTTGCGGGTCATGCCGAGAATGGCGCCGTTGAGGTAGATGTTCTCCTTGCCGGTCAGCTCGGGGTGGAACCCGGTGCCGACCTCGAGGAGCGACCCGACGCGACCGTTCAACTCGATGCGCCCGCGAGAGGGTGCCGTCACCCGGGTGAGCAGCTTCAGCAGTGTCGACTTTCCCGCACCATTTCGTCCGACGATGCCGAGCGCCTCGCCTTGCGGCACGTCGAATGACACGTCGTCGAGCGCATCGAAAAGCGTGAACTTCGCGCGTCCGGTCGAGCGCACCCACTGGATCGCCGCTTGCGCGGCCGTCGTCGGTCTCTCGCCGAAGGCGCCCAGACGGTACGTCTTACCCAGCCGGTCGACCTTGATCGCGGCATCCCCCACAGTCTGCACAGGGAGAATCTACATGGTTAGAGGGCTCTCATCGTGTCGCGTCGGCGACATCGGCTCGTCGGATCCTATAATTTCGCGACCCGCCGCCATACCTCGGCATGGTGTGCGGCGCTGCGCTCCCAGGTGAATCCCTGCGCGCGCAGCCGTCCCCGCTCGGCGAGCGCACCCACCGATGATTCGTCGGACGCCGCGTACACGAGGCCTTCCGCGATCGCCGCGCCAGACGGCTCGACGAGCACACCCGCATCGCCCACGACCTCGACGAGCGAGCTCGTGCGAGCCGCGACCACCGGGACGCCGACGGCCATCGCTTCGAGCGCGGGGAGTCCGAAGCCCTCGTAGAGCGAGGGCACGACGACGGCGGATGCTCCGGCGAGGAGTCCTGGGATGAGATCACCGCGCACGCGGCCCAGGAGGCGTGTGCGCGGCAGCTGTGCGAACAGTCGCGTGCGTCGTGGATGCTCCGGCCCGGACAGCACGAGAGTCAGATCGGGGCGTGCGGAAGCGACGTCAGCCCAAGCCTCCGCGAGCGCGTCGAGGTTCTTCCGTTTCGACGCGCCACCGGCGTGAAGAACATAAGAGCCGGTGATCCCCAGGTTCGACAGCGCACGCGAATCGAGAGCCTCAGCATCGAAGAAGCGCTGATCGACACCGTTGTGAATCGCTTCCACGCGATCGATGCCCAGGTACTCGGCAACGTCGTCGGCCGCGAACTGCGACGGGGCGATGACCGCGGCCGCGCGGCGCAATTCGTCGGCCGCGAACGGTTCGGGTGAGGACTCGTCGTCGAAGCGCCAGGCGACGGTGTCGTGGATCGTGATGATCTCGGGTACGCGGGCGGGGGGCATTCCGAACCCCATCCGGTGAACGATGTCGGCGCCGCGGTACATGGTGGCGCCGATGGCGCGTCGCACCGGTCGGGGCGCCCGCGAGAGCACCCACGTCGGCAGGCGCGTGGTTCCCGGCAGTTCGGAGCGCATCGAACGGACGATCTCGCGGCTCACCGACGAACCCGCCCCGAGCGCGCGTGGTGCACGACGGATGATCTCCTCTTCGTACACCTGCTGACCCATCGGGGCAGCGGTGGCTATCGTGGCGAATGTGACGCGAATGGCGCGTGACCTCCGAATCGGTGCGGCGCAGGGCGCCAGGGTATCGAAGCGAGCGTAGTGGGAGAAGGTGCCGTGGCCGAGGTCGTGCTGGTGGCGAGTTCCTTCCTGCCCCGTGTGGGGGGCGTGGAGGAACACGTTCTGCACGTCGCCCGAGAGCTGCGCCGTCAGGGCATCGACGTCGCGATTTGGACGGTCGATCAGCGGGATGACGTGCCCGCCGATGTCGACGGCATCCCGATTCGCGTGCTGCCGTGCCCGCTGCCCGCGCGCTCGCTTCGCGTGCTCGCGTCTTTCGCATGGCGTGCGCCCCGTGCGCTGGGCAGATGGTTCGCCGCTGTGCGGCACGACCGCCCCGCGGTCCTGCACGTGCACTGCTTCGGGCCGAACGGAGTCTGGGCATCGGCGATCGCCCGGATGACCCGCCGGCGTCTGGTCGTGACGAGTCATGGCGAGACTCTCGGTGACGCCGACGACGTGTTCGGCGGTTCGGCACTGCTGCGTCGCGCACTGCGCGAAGCGCTCTCCCGCGCAGCAGTCGTGACCGCGCCCTCGCGCTCGACGCTCACCGACCTCGAATCCCGGTTCGGCTTGCGCGCCGGCGGCGGCGTCATCGTCGCCAACGGTGTGAACCTCGACGAACCGGCGGCCGATCCGCCCGCTGGCCTGCCCGAGCGCTACGTGCTCGCCTATGGACGACTGGTCAGGACGAAGGGTTTCGACCTGCTCCTCGACGCCTTCGCGGCGGCCGAGCTTCCGCCGGACGTGCACCTTGTGATCGGCGGCGACGGACCGGCGCGAACGGAACTCGAATCACTCGCCGAGCGTCTGGGAGTCCGCGAGCGGACCCATTTCTGCGGGCGGCTCTCCCGCGGCCAAGTCGTGACGGTGACCCGCGGGGCGCTCGCGCTCGGCGTGCCGAGTCGCGCGGAGTCTTTCGGCATCGTCGTGCTCGAAGGATGGCGGGCCGGCATCCCCGTGATAGCGACATCCCATGGCGGGCCGCCCGAGTTCGTCCGAGACGGGCGGGACGGATGGATCGTGGACCCATTCGACACGCCTGCGCTCGCCGCCGCGCTTCGACGAATCGTGGATGACCCCGAGAACGCGGCGACGGTGGCCTCCGCCGGCCGAGCGCGGGCGAAGGAGTACAGCTGGCGACGCATCGCACTCCAGTACGCGCAGCTTTACGCCCACGTCGGTGGCGTGCGCGCTCGCCGATAGCATCGCGGAATGACCCCGCGTGCCGACCTGGTGAGCGTCATCATCGCCACCAACCGCACCAGCCCGTTCCTCGCGCAAGCGCTGGACTCCGTGCGTGCCCAGACGCACCCGCACGTCGAGGTCATCGTCGTCGACGACGGATCACCGGACCCGAAAGAGGTCGCCGCCGCCGTATCCGTGCTGCCAGAGGTGGAACTCATGCGGCAGGAGTCGTCCGGCGTCAGCACCGCTCGCAACAGCGGCGCGCAGGTATCGACAGGCACGTACTTGGCCTTCCTCGACGACGACGACAGATGGCACCCTGATCGGCTCGCGGCGCACGTCGCGTTGCTCGAGGAACACGGTGATGCCGTGGCGGCATACTGCGGGATGCGCACGATCGGGGAAGACGGCGAGGTGCTGCTCGACGCGGATCAGGTGCCTGTCGACGGTCCGTCCGACATCGCGCGACGTCGCACCGGCATCATTCTGCCGAATCTCGTCATCCGGCGTTCGGCCTTCGACGCGGTGGGTGGTTTCGACCTCGGCCTGCAGTTCGCCGAGGACCTGGATCTGCTCATCCGGCTGTCTGCGCTCGGGCCTGTCGTGTTCGAGCCTCGGACGCTCGTCGACTACCGCGCTCACGAGCACAACACGACGCGTCGGCACCGCGACCTCGTGCGCGGCATCGCGACGGTGCTGAGTCGTCACCGCGAGCGCGCCGCCGGTGATGGTGACGCCGAGCTCATCGCGGCATTCGATGAGAGCATCCGCAAGAATGCGCGATTCGCGTGGTGGTCGGCGTCGCGCGCCGCGAAGGCGGCGCTGCGTGAACGCAAGCCGGCGAGGGCGATCGGTGAGCTGGCCTGGGCTCTGCGCGTCGCACCGGGCGGCCTCGTGGACGGCGCCTGGCGTCGAGTCCGCGGGATCCGTGGCTGACCTCGTCGCTAGGCTCGTGCCGGGAAGGAACGGCCAGTGAGAGTTCTGCGAGTCGCACATCATGCGGTGGTCACGGCCTGGCGTGAACGCGAGCGCCGGCTGCGGGCCCGCGGGGTCGACCTGCTCCTGATCTCCGCGAAGCGGTGGAACGAAGGCGGGCGCCGCGTATCGCTCCAGCCCGGCGCCGACCGATTCGTGCGGGGCGCAGCCACGGTCGGCACCCATCCGAACGCGTTCCTGTACGACCCGCGGCCGATCTGGCGTGCCCTGAAGCGCCGGCCCGACGTCATCGACCTGCACGAAGAGCCGTTCTCACTTGCGACCGCCGAGCTGCTTCTGCTGCGTCGCCTGCGTCGCAGCCGCGCGCCGTACGTGCTCTACTCCGCGCAGAACATCGACAAGACCTACCCGATCCCGTTCCGTTGGCTCGAGCGCTACGCGCTGCGCCACGCCGCGGGCGCCTACGTCTGCAACCGCGAGGCGGGCGAGATCCTCGCACGAAAGGGTCTGCGCGGCCCCGCCGCGCTCATTCCGCTGGGCGTGGACACCGCGGTGTTCGCGGCCGCGGACAAGACGGCTGCCGCGCCGACGCCGGTGATCGGATACGTGGGCCGACTCGAGCCGCACAAGGGCGTCGCGACGCTGCTGCGCGCGGCAGCATCCAGGCCCGACTGGCGCATCGAGATCACGGGCGAGGGGCCGCAGGAGCAGGAACTCGCCGCACTCGCCGCCGAACTGGGCGTGTCCGACCGGGTCGCCTTCCTCGGCTTCGCGCAGGGCGCCGAGCTCGCCGAACGCTATCGCCGCCTGGATGTGGTCGCCGTGCCGTCGGTGCCCTGGCCCGGTTGGCTGGAGCAGTTCTGCAGGGTGGCCGTCGAGGCGATGGCATCCGGTGTCCCGGTCGTGGCGAGCCGCTCGGGTGCCATCCCCGACGTCGTCGGCGAGGCCGGCATCCTCGTCGAACCGGGCGATCCCCACGCGCTGCGCGACGGCATCGACCAGGCGCTCGAGCCCGGCACGTGGCGCGGCCTGCGTGCGCGCGGTCTCGAGCACGCTCAGAACTTCACCTGGGAGCGCGTCGCCGAGCAGCAGCTCGCTCTGTATCGCGAGGTCGCGCCGGCCAACGACACCGGTCGCGATCGTCCCGTCGAGGTCGTCGCGATCGCGTACGGGGATCCCGAGCTGCTCGACGGGGCGCTCGCGCACCTGGGTGACGGTTTTCCCGTGACGATCGTCGACAACTCCTCGTCTGCTGAGACCCGCGCGATGGCAGAGCGGCGCGGCGCGCACTACATCGACCCGGGCCGCAATCTCGGCTTCGGCGCCGGCGTCAACGTGGCGCTTCGCTCGCTCGCCGATCGCGGCGCCGAGGGGGCTGACGTGCTCCTTCTCAACCCCGACGCGCGCATCGCGCCGGACGCCGTCGGCGAGCTGCACCGCGTGCTGCACGGTTCGGGACGCATCGCGACCGTCGGTGCCACCCAGACCGAGCCCGGCTCAGGCTCACCCGTGCGGGTGTGGTGGCCGTTCCCGCGTCCTCTCCGTGCCTGGCTCGACGCCGTGGGGCTCGGGCGGCTCGACAGGGCGAAAGGGTTCGCGATCGGGTCGGTGCTGCTGCTGCGCGCCGAAGCGATCGCAGAGATCGGCCACTTCGACGAGCGGTTCTTCCTCTATGCAGAAGAGGTCGACTGGCAGAAGCGGGCGACGGATGCCGGTTGGCGCATCGCCGTGGCATCCGTCGAGGCCACCCACATCGGGGCAGGCACCGGAGGTGACGGCAGCGTGCGCGAGGCGCTGTTCTTCGCCAGCACCGAGGAGTACCAGCGCAAGCACTTCGGCGCCTTCGGGTGGCAGTCGTTCCGTGTCGCGATGATCGTCGGTGCGACCATCCGCGGGGTGGTGCTGCGCGGCGCACGCGGTGACGACGCACGGCGCCGCCGCCGCATCTTCGCGCGCGGGCCGGTGCGGTACCGCACCGAGCTTCAGCGCTGATCCGGCAGGGGACTCGCGCGCTTCTCGTCGAGCACCTGCCGATAGACATCGAGCGTGCTCTTCGCCACGGCATCCCAGGTGTACGCGGACACGTCGCGCTGCGCGCGCGCGCCCATCGAACGACGCACGGCGGCATCCGTCACGAGGGGCTCGAGCGCACGCGCGATCTGCCGGCCGTCGCGCTCGATGAAGACGCCGTTCTCGCCGTCGACGACGAACTCCTCGGTGCCGTTGACCCGGGTCGTCGCCAGCGGCAGGCCGGCGCTGGCGGCTTCGAGCGTGACCAGCGCGAACGCTTCGTAGAGGGTCGGCAGCACGAAGACATCGGCGGCCTGGAAGTAGTCCTCCACTGTGCTCGAATGGCCGGCGAAGACGATCCGGTCGCCGACGCCGAGCGCCGCCGCTCGCGCTCGGTACGAGGTCTCGTCATCTCCTCCGACGACGAGCGCGCGGGCGGTCGGCGGCAGATGCGGCAGCGCGTCGATGAGAGGGGCGAGTCCTTTTCGTCGGAATTCCTTGCCCACCCAGAGCAACACGACATCGTCGTCGGCGAAACCGTGACGGTTGCGGACTGCCTGGCGTCGCTCCGCGGCGTCCTGAGGTTGGAATCTGGCGGTGTCCACGGCATTGGGGATCACGGCGATGAGCTCAGGAGGAACGCCGTAGTGCTCGGTCACCTCACGGCCCACGCCATGAGAGACCGCGATGACGCGCCGGAATGCACCGGGGCGGTAGTTCGCCTTCTCGACATGCAGCACGGCGTGATGCAGAGGGTTCGCGATCGCGCGGACCGCCTCGCCGTTGCGGAACTTCATCTCCCACCACGCCCGATGACAGCTGTGCGCAGTGATGACGTCCTGAGTGCGCAGCGCGCACCCGCCCTGGTTGTGGAGCAGATCGAAGTGCTTGTGCTCGAGGTGCCGTGTCGCAGCCGAGGAGTATGTCAGGGGAACGAGGAAACCGGGCCCCCGCGGTTCCGGGACCCGCTCCCAGGCGAGTTCGGGACCGGGAACCGGGTCGACCCCGGTAGCCACCAGCGTCATGTCGATCGACGATGAGAGTCGACGGGCCACCTCGTATGACGCGCGCTCGATGCCCCCTTCGTTGTTGAAGCGGTATGACGACATCGCGACACGCACACGGCCATGCTAGCCAGCGGCTCCGCCGGGGCATCTCTCATAGACTGCAACCGGCCGAAGCGGAGGGCGAACGTATGCGAGTGACGCATCTGGTCTGCTCCGATGGGTTCGCCGGTGTGGAGCGCTACCTCGCAAACGTCGCGACCGGTTTGACCCGTGACGGCGTCGAGGTCACGGTCATCGGGGGCGACCGGCGGCAGATGACGTCCGCCCTCGCGAGCACGGGGGTCCGATGGATGCCCGGCGACGATATGCGCGAGGCGATGCGCACGCTCCGCGCCACCGCCGCGCCCGACGTGCTGCACACGCACATGTCCCAGGCCGACCTCGTGGGCTGGCTCTATCGACGCGCGCCACGTGCTCGTCGCGTGCGCCAGGTGAGCACGCGACATTTCGCGGGGCCGCGCGGACGCAGCCCGCTCTCTCGGGCCGCGTTCCGGCCCGTCGGCAGGTCGCTCGCCGCGCAGATCGCCATCTCGCAGTTCGTCGCCGAGAACGTCGAACCGCCCGCCGAGGTCGTGTACTCCGGCGTCGACTCGACGGATGCCGCACGCCCCCGCGAACCGTTCGTGCTGGCCGCGCAGCGCCTCGAACCCGAGAAGCACACGGCCGACGTCATCGATGCCTGGGCGCAGTCGCGCGGACCGCTCGACGGGTGGACGCTCAAGATCGCGGGCGACGGCGCCGAGCGGGCTGACCTGGAGAAACGCGCGAAGGAGCGCGGCGTGGGCGACAGCGTCGAGTTCCTGGGCCATCGCCCTGACGTTCCCGACCTGCTCGCGCGCGCGAGCATGGTCATCGCTCCCACCCGGCGCGAAGGGCTCGGAATACTCGTGCTCGAAGCGATGGCGCACGGTACTCCGGTCGTCGCCTCCGCGGGCGGCGGACACCTCGAGACCGTCGGAGTCGCGACCCCAGAGCTTCTCTTCCCGAGTGGCGACACGGCATATGCCGCACGAGTCATGGACTCGTTGATCGCCGATGACGGCCTGCGTGCTCGCGCGGGGGAGGCGGCCCGCGCGGCACAGCGCGGGCGCTTCACTCTCGATGCGCAGGTGCGTGGCATCCGTGCCGTTTATGACCGTCTCGGAGTCGGCGAATGAGCCGCGATCTCGTCGTTCTGTCGCTCGAGCCCTGGGACGACGTGTGGCGCCGGAACCAGTACCTCATCGACGGTCTTCTCCGCGGTGACGAGGATCTGCGCGTGCTGTTCGTCGAGCCCTCCAACGACCTGCTGCATTCCGCGGTCAGTGGACGCCGGATCCACCGCGGACGAGGCCTTCGTACGGAGCCGGGATATGAGGGGCGGCTGCACCTTCTGCAGCCGGACAAGCTCTTGCCGCGCCTCGCGGGACCGGCCGCCGACGCACTGTTGCGACGTCGCGTGCGAGGGGTGGCGGCATCGTTGGGGATGCACGCACCCGTGCTGTGGGTGAATGATCCCGGGTGGGCTGGCCTCGTCGCTCGGACGGACTGGCCGAGCCTTTACGACATGACCGACGATTGGCTCGCCGCGGATCGTCCGTCGCGCGAACTTCGACGGATCGCGGCCAACGAAGAGATCCTCATGCAGCGCACGGACGCCGTCGTCGTGTGCTCGACGGGGCTGCGCGACACTCGCGCGCCGCGCCGCGACGTCGTGCTCATTCCCAACGCCGTCGACGTGGAGCGGTACCGGTGGCTCCGTGAACGTCCCGCCGATCTGCCGGAGCGCAGTGCGCTGTATCTCGGCACGCTCCATGAGGACAGGCTGGACGTCGGACTCGCCCTGCGCGCCGCCGATGAAGCGGCATCCGTAGGGGGGCGGATCGTCTTCGTCGGACCTGTCGCGCTCGCCGCCGAGAGCGCCGATCGGCTGGTGGATCACCCCGCGATCACGCTGCTCGGGCCTCGCGCGTGGACCGACGTTCCCGGCTATCTGCAACACGCGACGGCGCTTATCGTGCCGCACGTCGTGAACGACTTCACCGACAGCCTCGATCCCATAAAGCTGTACGAGTACCTGGCGGTCGGGCGCCCTGTCGTGAGCACCCCCGTCGCCGGCTTCCGTGATCTCGACACGGCTGCTGTGACGGTCGCCGGCGGCAGCGATTTCGTCGAGGCGGTCTCGGAGGTTCTCGTGAGCGAACCGGCACGGGCTGCGATGCCCGACGTGCCTGACTGGGCGGAGCGGGTCACGGCATACCAGCAGGTGCTGGAACCGCTACTCGAGCGCTGACGGCGTGGTACGGCCACGTGACGAGGAGTCGGGTCACCTCGTCACGTGGCCGAGTCGATGGGTCAGTACGCCCCTCGGGGGGCGATCATGACCTTGGCCGTACGCCACATGATCATCAGGTCGCTCATGACCGACCAGTTCTCGACATAGCGCAGGTCGAGGCGCACGCTCTCTTCCCACGAGAGGTCGCTGCGACCGCTGATCTGCCAGAGACCGGTGATACCGGGCTTGATGAACAGACGGCGATAGACCTTGCCGGCGTACTTGCGCACTTCGCTGGGAAGCGGTGGGCGGGGGCCGACGACGCTCATATCGCCGCGCAGGACATTCCAGAACTGAGGCAGCTCATCGATGGAGTACTTCCTCAGGAAGGCGCCGATGCGCGTCACCCGCGGATCGTTCTTGATCTTGAACAGCACGCCACTGCCCTCGTTCTGTGACTCGAGCTGGGCCCGCTGCTGTTCGGCGTCATTGCCCATCGTGCGGAATTTGAGGATGCCGAACTCCTGGCCGTCGCGGCCGATCCGCGTCTGGCGGAAGAAGACGGGTCCGCCGTCGTCGAGCTTGATGAGCATCGCCACGACAGGCATGACCAGCAGAGAGATCGGGATCATCACGAGGAGCGAGAACACGATGTCACCGACGCGCTTCAGCGCGTGATGACCGCCTTCGAACTCGGGGATCTTCACGTGGATGAGGGGGAGTCCATCGACCGGTGCGAGCGAGATGCGGGGCCCCGCGACATCCGCGATCCGACTCGACAGGACGAGCTCGGATGCCGTGCCCTCGAGCTCCCAGCTCAGCCGCTTGATGAAATCGGGGTCATCATCGGGGCGATTCGCCACGATGATCGTGTCGGCGCCGTGCGTGCGCGCGTGAGAGGCGACGGAGTTCATCGTGCCGACGACATCGTAGCTGCGGTCATGGGCGATGATCCGGTCGCGGGGGCCGTCGGAAGGCGCGACTCCGATGATCGTGTAGCCGCCGGACCCTGCCTCATCGAGCGTGCGCAGGACGTACTCGATGTCGTCACTCGATCCCGCGACGATCGCGCGCTTCGTGAAGGCGCCCGACGCCCGCTGGTTGTGGAGCCATTTGCGCAACATCCAGCGGCCGGCGATCAGGGCGACCGTGCCGGCCGGCAGCGCGAACAGGAGATCCGGCCGCAGCTGTTGCCACTGGAAGATCAGGAACAGCGCCGCAAGCAGGCCGAACGTGTGAGCGGAGGCATGCGCGACCCGCTTGTACTCGGTCGACCCCGACCCCATGACAGAGGTGGCGCGCGACTGCACGACCGTCAGCATGAGCATCCAGGTCGCGACGGTGAGGACGGCGATCAGCCCGCCCGTTGCGGACGCGCCGTCGACGAAGAAGGTGACACCGGTGGTGGCTGCGACCGAACCGATGATCACGAGCCCGTCCGTCACCTGCAGCCGCAAGGCGTACTGCCGTTCCCAGGCGCGGCGGCGTTCGAGCGCCTGCTCGACGCGCGGCACGAGCGTGAGTGTCGGTGCGGTGTCCACCGCGCGAGGTGCGGCGACAGGCGTGCCGAAACCGGCGAGCGTGTCGAGTCCTCGAAGAGTTCCTGCGCCCAGTTCGATCGCGCTCACGAGCCACCACCGCTACGGCGGGGGTCGCTGCGCAGGGCATCCCCAAATGCCATTGCCGAAAATTCCCCAGTGTTGCGCGGCGCCTATGCCATCGGGCTCCGCTGCCCCAGTGCACTCACGACAAGGCCCCAAACCTTATCTCGGGAGTGCATCCCACTGCGCCCCCCGGTGCGCCTATCACACTAGCGTGCAAGGTCGCTGGGGGGAAGGGTGAATTGTGCGTGACGTCTGGGACAACGAGAAGCGGGGGTGACGCACGTGGTGTGCGTCACCCCCGCGAGGGGTACTGCGGTTTACTCGAACAGTGACAGGGTCATCACCGAGGTGTAGCTGCCGGATGCGGCGGC
>NZ_JBHJZS010000012.1:0-77119 GCF_042271185.1 Microbacterium sp. NPDC055910 | reverse complement strand
CGACCGCCGTCGACGGGGGCGAACCACCGGGTGCCGAGCACCCAGATACCGCCGCCGGTATCGGCGTCGACGGGGGCCACGGGGCTCGGCGCGGTGCCGAGCCGGCGACGGTACAGGTTCCAGCGCCCGGTCGGGTCATCGGCGTAGAGCAGTTCGTCGTCGCCCAGCCACACGGGCTGGAGGGGGGAGGCGCCTTCGTCGAAGACCGTCGCGGCGCCCCCGTCGAGCGCGCTGACGCGCAGCTGTGCGCGATCCCACGGCATGTCGGGATGGTTCCACGCGACCCACGCGAGGTGCGTCCCGTCGGGGCTGAGCGCCGGATGCGCGACGAAATCGGTGCCTCCCGCGAGCGACACGATCGCAGCGGCGTCGTCGCCCGCCGACCCGTCGAGAGGAATCTCGACGATGTCTCGCGCGGGGGTCGGGCCGGCCCCGTGCGCTTCGCGCACCGCCAGCAGCCGACCCGACTGCACGGTCAGGCCGCCGAAGCGCACGTCGACGTCACCCGGCGGCGTGAGCGCGAGGAGCTCACCCCCGGGACGGAGCAGCCGGACGCGCTGGTCGGTCTTCTCGACGAACACGAGCGCCCCGTCGTCGGTGGCCGTCCACGACCCGCCCCCGTACTCGTGCACGCTCGACCGCGCGCTCCAGGGTGCCGGGAGGAGGTCTTCCACTCCGCCGGATGCCGTGCGTCTGCGCACCGTCGTGCGGCCGGCCTCTTCGGGGACGCCCTCACCCCACCACACGTCGTCGCCGACGAGGCGGGCGCCTTCGATGCGGGGCGAAGCGGCGGACACGGCCGCAGCGGTCAGAGGGGAAGGCCAGGAGCCGTAAGGAGTCGTCACCCCTCCACGCTAAGCCGTGCCGCGGACAAGCGGCTCAGACGGCGCGCAGGACCGCGACGACCTTGCCGAGCACGACGGCGTCGTCGCCGAGGATCGGCTCGAACGCGGAGTTGCGGGGGAGGAGCCAGGTGTGACCGTCGCGCTGACGGAAGGTCTTCACGGTCGCCTCGCCGTCGAGCATCGCCGCCACGATCTCGCCGTTGTCGGCCGTCGCCTGCGAACGCACGACGACCCAGTCGCCGTCGCAGATCGCGGCATCGATCATCGAGTCGCCCGAGACGCGCAGCATGAACAGGTCGCCCTTGCCGACGAGCTGCCGGGGCAGGGGGAAGATCTCGTCGATGTGCTGATCAGCGGTGATCGGCACGCCCGCCGCGATGCGGCCGACGAGCGGTACGAGCGCGGCGTCGCCCACCGACGGCGCAGCATCGGCGGGGTTCTCGGCCGCACTGCCGGGCAGGTCGATGAGCACCTCCATCGCGCGGGTCTTCCCGGCATCGCGGCGCAGGTACCCGCTCAGCTCGAGCTGATTGAGCTGATGCGTCACGCTCGAGAGCGACTTGAGCCCGACGGCGTCGCCGATCTCGCGCATGCTCGGGGGGTAGCCGTGCCGCGCGATCGACCGCTGGATGACCTCGAGGATCGCCAGCTGCTTGTCGCTGAGACTCTTCCGTCGTCGCGTCTGCGGCTTCTCGCGCCCGCCTGCGTCGCTCATATCGACTCCTGTCTTCGAATGTCGGAGGCCCGTGGTGGGGTGGCCACATCGAAACCGTATCCGGTTCTGCGGGGTTCAGGGGGCACGAGTTCCGCGTGTCGCGTTCGAACATCGCACGATCCGGCTCGGGGTTGACACCGTCCAGCATCGAAGATAGCTTCGGAACAGGAGTTCGCATCCGGCTTTCCCGGCCGAAAGTCGGATGCGAACCTTCCCACCAGGAGGAACCGCATGACCGCCATCGCCATCCCCGCTCCCTCGTCCCGCACCCGTCTGCGCACCACGGCGCGCGGCCGCCGCGTGCTCGCGAGTGCGGCAGCGCTGCCTCTGGCCGGACTGCTGGCGCTCGCCGTGCTGAGCGGCGGCTCGGCTGTCGCGTCGCGCGACAGCGGTGGCGCGTCGGCGACGTTCGCGACCGTGACCGTGACGTACGGCGACACGCTCTGGTCGATCGCGCAGTCCGTTGCTCCGCAACACGATCCGCGCGACGTCGTCGATGCGATCGCACGACTGAACGCGCTGCCGGGCGGCGCGATCGAGCTCGGCCAGTCGCTCGCGATTCCCGCCGAGTACGCACCCGCCGGCTGACGCTCCGAGGCGCCACCGCGCGTGAAGCGGCCTACGATTGCCTGCGTGACCTCCCGCCTCGACGCACTGCCCATCCGAGACGATCTGCGGGGCATGACGCCCTACGGTGCACCGCAAGCGCCGCTTTCCGTCGCGCTGAACGTCAACGAGAACACGCACCCCGTGCCGCAAGAGGTCGCCGACGACATCCTCGACTCCGTCGCGATCGCGTTGCACGATGTGAACCGCTACCCCGATCGCGAGTTCGTCGGACTGCGCGAAGGGTTCGCGGAGTACCTCGGGCACGGGCTCACCGCCGACCAGATCTGGGCCGCCAACGGATCCAACGAAGTGCTCCAGCACGTGCTGCAGGCCTTCGGCGGGCCGGGGCGCACGGCCTTCGGCTTCGCTCCCACGTACTCGATGTACCCGCTGCTCGCGCGCGCGACCGGAGCATCGTGGACGGGCGGCACGCGCGAGCCGGACTTCACGATCACGGCCGACGACGCGGCATCCCAGGTCGCACGGGCCCAGGCCGACGTCGTGTTCCTGTGCGCACCGAACAACCCCACGGGCACTCCGCTGCCTCTCGACGTCGTCGAGGCCGTCTACAACGCCACGGCGGGCGTCGTCGTCGTCGACGAGGCCTATCAGGAGTTCGCCCCCCACGGGTCCGCCTCGGCCGTGACGCTCCTGCCCGGGCGCGAGCGACTCATCGTCTCGCGCACCATGAGCAAGGCGTTCGCCTTCGCCGGCGCGAGAGTGGGATACCTCGCCGCTGACGAGGCCGTCATCGATGCGCTGCGTCTCGTCCGGCTGCCGTATCACTTGAGCGCTCTCACCCAGGCGGCGGCGACGGCCGCGCTGCGCCACGCTCCCGTCATGCTCAGCATGGTCGACGAGATCATCGTTCAGCGCGATCGCATCTCGGCGACGGTCGAGGCGCTCGGGTACGCGCCGCACGAATCCTGGACGAACTTCGTGCTGTTCGGGGGAGTCGATGACCCCGCGGCCGTGTGGCGTGCACTGTACGAGCAGGGTGTCCTCATCCGCGACGTCGGGATCCCGCACCACCTGCGGGTGACGGCGGGCACCGAAGACGAGACGACGGCGTTCCTCGACGCGCTGGCCTCGATAGAATCGACCGCATGACCCGTCCTGACGACCACCGCGTCGCCTCCGCCCGACGCGCGACGAGCGAGTCCACCGTCGAGCTCGAGCTCGACCTCGACGGAACCGGGCGCAGTCACATCGACACGACGGTGCCGTTCTTCGACCACATGCTGACGGCGTTCGCGAAGCACTCCCTGACGGATCTGACGGTGCGCGCCTCGGGCGACACCCACATCGACGCCCACCACACCGTGGAGGACGTCTCGATCGTCCTCGGGCAGGCGATCGGTGAGGCGCTCGGCGACAAGGCGGGCATCTCGCGGTACGGCGACGCGCTCGTGCCGCTCGACGAGGCACTCGCGCAGGCGGTCGTCGACATCAGCGGGCGTCCTTTCCTCGTGCACACGGGCGAGCCCGCGGGCTTCGAGCTCCACCTCATCGGCGGTCACTTCACCGGCTCGCTGGTGCGCCACACGTTCGAGGCGATCTCGTTCCACGCGGGGCTCACGACGCACATCAGGCTCCTGGCCGGGCGCGACCCGCACCACATCGCCGAGGCCGAGTACAAAGCGTTCGCGCGCGCATTCCGCCAGGCCAAGGCCCGCGACCCGCTCGTCGAGGGCATCCCGAGCACGAAGGGTGCTCTGTGACCTCTCGCCCGCTCGTCGCGGTCCTCGACTACGGCTCGGGAAACGTCCATTCCGCCGTCAAAGCGCTGACGCTCGCGGGGGCCGACGCGCGACTCACCGCCGATCGCGGTCTCGCGCTCGACGCTGACGGGCTGCTCGTGCCCGGCGTCGGGGCGTTCGCCGCCGTCATGCAGGCACTGCGCGCCATCCGCGGCGAGGAGATCATCGACCGACGGCTGGCCGGCGGCCGGCCCGTGCTCGGGATCTGCGTCGGGATGCAGGTGCTGTTCGAGCGGGGCCTCGAACGCGGGACCGTCACCGAGGGTCTCGGGGAGTGGCCCGGTGCGGTCACCGAGCTCGATGCGCCCGTGCTGCCGCACATGGGGTGGAACACCGTCGATGCCGCGCCCGGCTCGCGGCTGTTCGCCGGGATCGAGCAGGAGCGCTTCTACTTCGTGCACTCCTTCGCCGCGCAGCAGTGGCAGCTCGAGCCGCAGGAGCCCTTCGCGGCGCCGACCCTGACGTGGGCGACGCACGGCGGGCGTTTCCTCGCCGCCGTCGAGAACGGCCCGCTCTCGGCGACGCAGTTCCATCCCGAGAAGTCGGGCTCCGCCGGCATCCGCCTGCTGTCGAATTGGGTCGACGGCCTCGGCGCGACTAGCCTCTGAAGTCGTGTCGTCCGCGCCGTCCGGCCGCGTGAGAGTCCCACACGAGGAGCCATGAACGATTTCGCGTCCACACCCGAACTGATCCTGCTTCCCGCCGTCGACGTGGCAGGCGGCAAGGCCGTCCGGCTCACCCAGGGTGAGGCCGGCACCGAGACGAGCTACGGCGACCCGATCGACGCGGCCCACGACTGGGCCGAGCAGGGCGCGCAGTGGATTCACCTGGTCGATCTCGATGCGGCCTTCGGGCGCGGCAGCAACGCCGCCGTGCTGCGCAAGGTCATCAAGCACGTCAAGGGCGTGCAGGTCGAGGTGTCCGGCGGTATCCGCGACGACCGCTCGCTCGAATCGGCGCTCGAATCCGGTGCATCCCGCGTCAACCTCGGCACGGCGGCGCTCGAGAACCCCGAATGGGCGGCGTCGGTCATCAGCCGCTACGGCGAGTTCGTGGCCGTCGGCCTCGACGTGCGCGGCACGACGCTCGCCGCGCGCGGCTGGACGCGCGAAGGCGGCGACCTGTGGGCCGTCCTCGAGCGTCTCGAAGAGGCCGGGTGCAGCCGCTACGTCGTGACCGACGTCACGAAGGACGGCATGCTGAACGGCCCGAACCTCGAGCTGCTGCGTGAGATGACCTCGCGCACGCCCAAACCGGTCATCGCCTCGGGCGGCGTCTCGAGCCTCGACGACATCGCGGCGCTGCGGGAGCTCGTCTCGCTCGGCGTCGAAGGCGCGATCGTCGGCAAGGCGCTCTACGCGGGAGCGTTCACGCTCGCCGAGGCGCTGGATGTCGCAGGACGCTGAGGGCTGCCACGACGCGCACCTGTCGGACTCCGCGGGGGTTCCGTGGGAGGGGCGCAGTTTCCAGGCCAATCCGCACACGCACGACGACGGGTCCGCCGACCCGCAGCTGCTCGCGGCGCTGCAGGCGTTCCGCGCCGGCGCCGGCGATCAGACGGCGATCGTCGAAGCGTACCGCCGAGCCCGCCTGCTGATCCCGCTCGTCGCCGAGAAGGGCGACGAGGGGATCGGACCGCACGGCCACGTCGTCGACAAGACGCAGGAGCTCTCGATCGTCACGGTCGCAGCTCCTGACGGACGACGTGTGCTGCCCGTGTTCACCTCGGTCGAGACGATGTCCCGATGGGATGCCGCGGCTCGGCCCGTGCCGGCCGACGGCGTGCGCACGGCGGTGGCCGCCGTCGACGATGACACCGACCTGATCGTGATCGACCCGACCTCGCCGACCGAGCTCGTGCTGCGCCGCCCCGCCGTGTGGGCGATCGCGCAGGGGCACGCGTGGGAGCCGAGCTTCTCGTCGCCCGAGGTCTTCGCGGGGCTGGCCGAGAGCATCGGGGGAGAGCTCGCGGTGCTCGACCTGTCCGTCGAGCCCGGCGATCCCACGGCCAGGCTGCGCGGCCCGGAGCTCGTCGTGAGACTGCACCTCATCGACGGGCTCGACGCGAGCGCCCTCGACGCCGTGCTGTCCCGGCTGGCATCCCGATGGGCAGCCGATGACCGGATCGCGGTGCTCGTGGACTCGCTGACGGTCAAGCTCGTCCGCGGCTGATCGTCAGGTGACCGGGCCGGTCCACTTCTCGCCGGGGCCCTTGCCGATCGGGTCTTCGATGACCGAGGCCTCGCGGAAGGCGAGCTGGAGCGAGCGCAGACCGTCGCGCAGCGAGCGCGCGTGCATGTCGCTGATCTCCGGAGCGCCGGCGGTGATGAGGCCCGCGAGCGCGTTGATGAGCTTGCGCCCTTCGTCGAGGTCGGTCTGCGCCGCGGGATCGTCGGCGAGGCCGACCTTGACCGCTGCGGCGCTCATGAGGTGCACGGCCGCCGTCGTGATGATCTCGACGGCGGGGACGTCGGCGATGTCGCGGGTCGCCGACGAGGCTGCGCGCTCCTGCTCCTCCCAGCGGCGGTGCCGCTCGTCGTCGTCGTCACCGCGCGCGGCATCCTGTGCTTCGTCATCCCGAATCGTGTTCACGCGACTCTTTCTGCTAGACTGTGGCGGTCTTCGGAGCGTTCTGCTCCGGAGTGGAAAGTGGATCACATCCCACCCGCGCTTGCCGCTCCAGGCTACCGGGTCTTGCACTCCGCCCCGCGCGCACAAACGCACGGGGCAGTCAGGGTGCAGCAAGCCGGCGCTCGCGCCGTCTGGGTGGAATGCTCCTCTTCCGCCCGCGACACACCCGTGCCGCGGTGCCGACACCCCGCACGATAAGAGGAGCTCCGCATCAGCGATCCCCGTACCAATGACCGCATCCGCGTCCCCGAGGTCCGTCTCGTGGGTCCCGCCGGAGAGCAGGTCGGCGTCGTCCGCATCGAAGTGGCGCTGCGTCTGGCGCAGGAGGCTGACCTTGATCTCGTCGAGGTGGCCCCGAACTCGAAGCCTCCCGTGGTCAAGATCATGGACTACGGCAAGTTCAAGTACGAGGCAGCGCAGAAGGCCAAGGAAGCACGTCGCAACCAGGCGAACACGGTCCTCAAAGAGGTCCGCTTCCGGCTGAAGATCGACGCGCACGACTACCAGACCAAGCGCAAGCGCGCCGAGGGCTTCCTCAAGACCGGCGACAAGGTGAAGGCGATGATCCTGTTCCGCGGTCGTGAGCAGTCGCGTCCCGAGCAGGGCGTGCGTCTGCTGCGCAAGTTCGCCGAGGATGTCGCCGAGTTCGGAACGGTCGAGTCGAGCCCCACGATCGACGGGCGGAACATGGTCATGGTGATCGCACCGCACAAGAACAAGTCCGAAGTGAAGACCGAGCAGAACGCCCAGCGCGCCGCCAACAAAGAGGCAGCACGTTCTTCTCGCTCGGGCTCGTCGGACGAAGACACCGACGCCGCATAGGCCCGCAGATTCCCGCTCCGGCGGGTTACGACTCCCGCCCCGGCGGGAAAGACAACGAAGGAAGAGAAATGCCGAAGCAGAAGACCCACTCGGGTGCCAAGAAGCGTTTCAAGGTCACCGGCAGCGGCAAGATCATGAGGCAGCAGGCGAACCTCCGCCACAACTTCGAGGGCAAGCCGACCAAGCGCACGCGCCGTCTGTCCGCCGACAAGATCCTGGCTCCCGGCGACGCCAAGGTCGCCAAGAAGCTCCTCGGTCTCTGAGCGCTCTCGCACGAATAGGAACGAAACGAAATGGCTAGAGTCAAGCGGGCCGTCAACGCCCAGAAGAAGCGTCGCGTCATCCTCGAACGCGCCTCCGGATACCGGGGTCAGCGTTCGCGCCTGTACCGCAAGGCGAAGGAGCAGGTCACCCACTCGCTCGTCTACGCGTACCGCGACCGCCGCAAGCGCAAGGGCGACTTCCGCCGCCTGTGGATCCAGCGCATCAACGCCGCTGCCCGCCAGAACGGCATCACGTACAACCGCTTCATCCAGGGCCTCGGCCTCGCGGGCGTGCAGGTCGATCGCCGCATGCTCGCCGAGCTCGCGGTGAACGAGCCGGCCACGTTCGCGTCGCTCGTCGAGACCGCGCGCAAGGCGCTGCCCGAGAACGTCAACGCGCCCAAGAGCGCCTGACCGACCCGGTCATCGCGGAGCGCCGCAGGCGCACATCGAAGGGCGTCCTCCTCCGGGAGGGCGCCCTTCGCCGTTCCCCGTCCCCATGACCGCGAGACTGCAGGGGGAGGCCGAGACTGCGGGTGAACCCCACGGTCTCGGCGCTCCGATGCGGTCTCGCGGTCACCGCGGGATCTATGCTGAGAGCGTGCTCGAGAACCCGCGGTCGCCCCGAGTACGCGCGGTGGCCAAGCTGACCAAACGCAGTGCGCGCCAGGAGACCGGGCTCTTCCTGCTCGAAGGACCGCAGGCCGCGCGCGAAGCGCTCGCCTACCGCCCGGACACGCTCGTCGAGGTGTTCGCGACACCCACGGCGTTCGAGAAGCACACCGACATCCGCGACGCCGCGACCGACGCCGGCGTCGAGGTCGTCTTCACGACCGAAGCCGTGCTCGACGCCATGGCCGACACGGTCACGCCGCAGGGCATCGTCGCCGTCGCCCGCCAGACGCCGACATCGGTGCGCGATGTGTTCGCGGCATCCCCCCGCCTCGTCGTGATCTGCGAGGAAGTGCGCGACCCCGGCAACCTCGGCACGATCATCCGAGCAGCGGATGCCGCCGGAGCCGACGCCGTCGTGCTGACCGGTCGCACGGTCGATCCCTACAACCCCAAGGTCGTCCGCGCCACGACCGGCTCGCTCTTCCACCTTCCCGTCGCCGTCGGCGTCGACCTCAGCGTGGCGATCGAACGGGCACGCGCGGCGGACGTGCGCGTCATCGCGGCCGACGTCGGAGGAGAGGACTTCCTCGCGGCGCGGACGCTGCTGGCAGAACCCACGGCGTGGCTGTTCGGAAACGAGGCGCGCGGCCTCGACGACGAGGCGCTCGCCCTGGTCGATCTGTCGCTGCGACTGCCCATCTACGGTGCCGCCGAATCGCTGAACCTCGCGACCGCCGCGAGCGTCTGCCTGTACGAGACGGCCTTCGCGCAGCGCGCGTGACTCCGGTCACGGATCGATAAAGCTCGGTGGCGACACCTGCATCGCGTCGGCACGCACCCGTAGGGTGTCGATATGACGACCTCCGATGCTGCGCCGAAGACGTCGAACATCAGCGTCAGGCGGGGTGACCCGCTCGTCGAGATCACCGACGTGCAGAAGCACTACGGCGATTTCCAGGCGCTCACCGACATCAACCTCACCGTGAACCGCGGTGAGGTCGTCGTCGTGATCGGGCCGTCCGGCTCGGGCAAGTCGACGCTGTGCCGCACGATCAACCGGCTCGAGACGATCACGAGCGGCAGCATCACGATCGACGGCAAAGAGCTGCCCAAAGAGGGCAAGGGGCTCGCCGCGCTGCGCGCAGACGTCGGCATGGTGTTCCAGTCGTTCAACCTCTTCTCGCACCTCACGATCCTCGAGAACGTCACGCTCGGCCCGCTCAAGGTCAAGGGCATGAAGAAGGCGGATGCCGACAAGCTCGCCACGCAGCTGCTCGATCGCGTGGGGGTCGGCCACCAGGCGTCCAAGCTCCCGGCACAGCTCTCGGGCGGGCAGCAGCAGCGCGTGGCGATCGCGCGGGCCCTCGCGATGCAGCCGAAGGTCATGCTGTTCGACGAGCCGACGAGCGCGCTCGACCCCGAGATGATCAACGAAGTGCTCGATGTCATGGTCGGCCTCGCGCACGACGGCATGACCATGATCGTCGTGACGCACGAGATGGGCTTCGCCCGCAAGGCGGCCGATCGCGTCGTGTTCATGGCCGACGGGCTCATCGTCGAAGAGGGCACGCCCGAGGAGTTCTTCACCAACCCGCGGAGCGACCGGGCGAAGGACTTCCTCTCGAAGCTGCTCACCCACTAGACCCCGCGCCCCCAGCACCGGGCGCGGCGCACAAAACGCATACGAAACCCAGGAGGATCACATGCGCAGAACACGTATCGGCGGCGCATTCGCCGGACTCGCCATCGCGGCGCTCGCCCTGACGGCGTGCAACAGCGGCACGCCGGGCACGGCCCCCGAAGACGGCGGAGACGGAACTGACGAAGGCACGGCCTGGTTCACCGTCGCCGAAGACGTCTCGATCGACGACAGCCCCACGTTCGATGCCATGACGAGCCGCGGTGGCGTCGTCGTCGGTGTCAAGGAGGACCAGCCGGGTCTCGGCTTCCTCGACGTCACGACGAACGAGCGCAGCGGCTTCGACGTCGACATCGCGCGTTGGATCGCCGCCTCGCTCGGTTTCGACGAAGCGGACATCGAGTTCAAGCCGATCGCCTCGGCCAACCGCGAGCAGGCGATCATGAACGGCGACATCGACTACTACGTCGGCACCTACTCGATCACCGACAGCCGCAAGGAGTCGATCGACTTCGCCGGACCGTACTTCATCACCGGTCAGGGCCTGCTCGTGGCAGCCGACAGCGACATCACCAGCGAGGACGACCTCGGCTCCGACACCAACGTGTGCTCGGCAACGGGTTCGACTCCGATCCAGAACATCAAGGAGAACTTCCCTGATGTCCCCACGACGGAGTTCGACGTCTACTCGCTCTGCGTCGAAGCCCTCATGAACGGACAGGTCGACGCCGTCACGACGGACCAGGCCATCCTCATCGGCTACGCCGCGCTGTACCCCGACGAGATCAAGGTCGTCGGCGAACCGTTCAGCGAGGAGCGCTACGGCGTGGGCGTGCCCAAGGGCGACGACGCGCTGCGCTCGCACATCAACACGCTGTTCACGGATGGCGGGGAGATCTGGCAGGCGATCTTCGACCGGAACCTCGGCGCATCCGGCATCGTGGTCGAGCAGCCCGCGGTAGACGCGTACTGATCGATCCTGGTCGGGCGTCCGTTCCGCGGGCGCCCGACCCACTCTGAAGAGGGGACGCACGTGGGCGTCATTTTCGACAACTGGGACCTTTGGGGACAGGCGCTGAGCAACACGCTCCTGCTGTTCTTCGCGGGTGGCGTGATGGCGCTCGTCCTCGGAACCCTCGTGGGCGCGATGCGCGTCTCGCCCATACCCATCGCGCGCGGCGTCGGCACGCTCTACGTAAATGTCGTGCGCAACACCCCTCTCACGCTGGTCTTCTTCTTCTTCGCCCTCGCCTACCCGCAGCTCGGTCTGTGGAACCCCGGATACACGGTTCTGGCGATATGGGCGCTGGGCATCTACACGGCGACCTACGTCGCCGAGGTGCTGCGCGCCGGTGTCAACACCGTTCCTCTCGGTCAGGCCGAAGCCGCCCGTGCGCTCGGTCTGGGCTTCGGTCAGGTGATGACGCTCGTCGTGCTTCCCCAGGCGTTCCGCTCCGTCGTGCCGCCCATGATGAGCGTGCTCATCGCGTTGCTGAAGAACACGACGGTTGCGGCGGGCTTCTCGGTGGCTGAGCTCGGAATCATCCGGGCCAACCTCTCCGAGCGCGGAGAGAACGCGCTGGTCGTCCTGCTCTGGGTCGCGGCGGTCTTCGTCGTCCTGGTACTGCTCCTGTCCTGGCTGCAGCGAACACTCGAGAACCGTTGGAGGATCGTGCGATGAGTTCCGTCCTGTACGACCTGCCCGGCCCTCGGGCTGTCATCCGCAACCGGATCCTCGGCATCGTGACGGTGCTCGCGATCGTCGCCGTCATCGGATTCGTCGTCTATCAGATGTTCATCACGGGGCAGCTGTCGCCCGAGAAGTGGTATATCTTCACCTTCGCCTCGGTGTGGGAGCAGATCGCCGCCGCCGCCGGCCGCACGCTCGCCGCCTTCGCCCTCGCCGCGGTGCTCAGCCTCGTCGTCGGGTTCACGCTCGCGATCGGCCGGCTGTCCGATCACGCGTGGGTGCGTGCGCCCTTCGTCTTCCTCGTCGAGATCTTCCGGGCGGTGCCCGTGCTGATCCTCATGATGCTGCTGTTCTACGGGCTCCCCGTCATCGGGGTGAAGATGGACCCGTATTGGGCGGTCGTGATCGCGCTCACGGTCTACAACGGCTCGGTGCTGGCCGAGGTCTTCCGCGCCGGCGTCGAGTCCGTCCCACGCGGCCAGCGCGAAGCGGGCTATGCGATCGGTCTGCGCAAGAACGGCGTCATGCGCCTCATCCTGCTGCCGCAGGCGGTGCGTGCCATGCTGCCCGTCATCGTCGCGCAGCTCGTCGTGACGCTCAAGGACACGGCTCTCGGTTCGATCATCACCTACAACGAACTGCTCTACTTCGGCCGTCTGCTGGGAAGCCAGGCACAGTACGACCGCCCGATCCTGCAGGCGGGCATCGTGATCGCGGTGATCTACATCTCGTTCTGCCTCATCCTGTCCGGCTTCGCGAAGTGGCTCGAGGTGCGCATGCGCCGCTCGCCGCGGATCGCTGCGGCTCAGACGACGATCGATCCGCTGCTGCAGGAGACGACCGACACCGAGCTCATCATCACGCAGCGCGAACGCGACACGCAGCGCAACGACACCCGAGGCGCCTGACCCGCCGCGCGCTGACGTCTGCCGCGCGTCGGTAGACTCGGTTCTCGTGTCCGACGCACCCGAGAACCCCACGATCACGCCCGAGGCGGTGGATGCCGCGGTGCAGGCCGCGCTCGAAGCCATCGCCGCAGCGGGTGACACCGCCGCGCTGAAGTCCGCCCGATCGGCGCACTCCGCCGAAGGCTCACCGCTCGCCCGGCTCAACGCCCAGCTGCGCAATGTCCCGAACGAGCGCAAGGCCGAGTTCGGCAAGCTCGTCGGGCAGGCGCGCGGGCGGGTGACGCAGGCGCTCGCCGCCCGCGAGCAGGAGCTCGTCGCGGCCGAGACCGCGGCTCAGCTCGAAGCCGAGCGGATCGACATCACGGCCCTCGCCGCGCGTGCCCGCGTCGGTGCGCGGCATCCGATCTCGCTGTTGCAGGAGCAGATCGCCGACATCTTCGTCGGCATGGGGTGGGAGATCGCCGAGGGCCCCGAGCTCGAGCACGAGTGGTACAACTTCGACGCCCTGAACTTCGACGTCGACCACCCGGCACGTCAGATGCAGGACACCTTCTTCGTCGACCCGGTCGCCCGGCATCTCGTCATGCGCACGCACACGAGCCCCGTCCAGGTGCGCTCGATGCTCGAGCGCGACCTGCCGATCTACGTGCTGTGCCCCGGGCGGGTGTACCGCACCGACGAGTTCGACGCGACGCATCTTCCGGTGTTCACGCAGTTCGAGGGCCTCGTCATCGACAAGGGCATCACGATGGCCCACCTCAAGGGCACGCTCGATCACGCCGCGAAGGTGCTCTTCGGCCCCGAGGCCAAGACGCGCTTCCGCGCCAACTACTTCCCCTTCACCGAGCCGTCGGCCGAGCTCGACCTGTGGCACCCGACCTTCACGGGCGGCGCGCGCTGGATCGAGTGGGGCGGATGCGGCATGGTCAACCCCAACGTGCTGCGCGCGGCGGGGATCGACCCGGAGGAGTACTCCGGCTTCGCTTTCGGCATGGGCATCGAGCGCACGCTCATGTTCCGCAGTGACGTCCAGGACATGCGCGACATGGCCGAGGGCGATGTCCGCTTCAGTGAGCAGTTCGGAATGGTGGTCTGATGCGCGTCCCGCTTTCGTGGTTGCGTGAGTACGTCGATGTCGCGGCGGATGCCACGCCCGAAGACGTCCTGGCGGCGCTCGTGTCCGTCGGCTTCGAAGAGGAGGACGTGCACGGATTCGAGCTGTCCGGCCCCATCGTCGTCGGTGAGGTCGTCGAGTACGTCGACGAACCGCAGTCCAACGGCAAGACGATCCGCTGGTGCCAGGTCGACGTCGGCACCGAGCACGGGGGAGTGCGCGGCATCGTGTGCGGCGCGCACAACTTCTTCGCCGGCGACAAGGTCGTCGTGACCCTGCCGGGCTCGGTCCTCCCCGGACCCTTCCCGATCGCGGCGCGCAAGACCTACGGGCACGTCTCGGACGGCATGATCGCCTCGGCCAAGGAGCTCGGACTCGGCGACGAGCACGCCGGCATCCTGCGCCTGGTCGAGCTCGGCATCGATGCGCCCTCGGGCACGGATGCGATCGCCCTGCTCGGACTCGATGATGTCGCCGTCGAGGTCAACGTGACCCCCGACCGGGGGTACGCCCTCTCGCTGCGCGGCATCGCCCGCGAGTACGCGCACGCCACGGGCGCGGCGTTCCGCGACCCGGGTCTGCGCGAGTGGGGTGACCTGCAGCAGCCCGCCGAGGGCTTCGCGGTCGCCGTTCGCGACGATGCGCCCATCCGCGGGCGCGTCGGCGCGTCGGAGTTCGCCGTGCGCATCGTGCGCGACGTCGACCCGACCAAGCCCACCCCGGCATGGATGGTCGCACGGCTCACGCTCGCCGGCATCCGCTCGCTCGGCGTCCTCATCGACATCACCAACTACGTCATGCTCGAGCTCGGCCAGCCGATCCACGGCTACGACCTCGACCGGCTCACGGGCGGCATCACGGTGCGCCGCGCGACCGAGGGCGAGACGCTCGAGACGCTCGACGGCAAGGTGCGCACGCTCAGCACGGAGGACCTGCTCATCACGGATGAGTCCGGTCCCATCGGTCTGGCCGGCGTCATGGGCGGCGGCACGACCGAGATGTCGGATGCCACGCGGAACGTGCTCATCGAAGCGGCGATCTTCGACACCGTCTCGATCGCGCGTACGGCCCGTCGTCACAAGCTGCCCAGCGAAGCGTCGCGGCGCTTCGAGCGCGGCGTCGACCCGCTCGTGCCCTTCGTGGCGGCGCGACGCGTTGCCGACCTCATGGTCGAGTACGCCGGCGGCACGCTGGACACCGCCGTCGGCGGCGCGCTGTTCGCTGACGTCCAGATCGCGGGAGTCGCGCTTCCGGCCGGGTTCGTCGAGGGGCTCATCGGCGTCGACTACACCCGTGAGGAGATCGTCGCGGCCCTCGAGATGATCGGATGCGACGTCACCGAGCGTGACGGGGAGTGGATCGTCATCCCGCCGTCCTGGCGCCCCGACCTCACCGACAAGTGGACTCTCGCCGAAGAGGTCGCCCGCATCGAGGGGTACGACCGCATCCCCTCGGTGCTGCCGACGCCGCCGTCGGGTCGCGGGCTCACGCTCGCCCAGCAGGGCCGCCGCCGCGTCGCGAACGCGCTCGCCGCGGCCGGCTATGTCGAGACCCCGTCCTTCCCCTTCACGACCGAGGCCGACAATGACCTGCACGGGTCGGCGTCCGGCGAGCACGTGCCTTCGGTCAAGCTCGCGAACCCGCTCGACGGACAGCATCCGTTCTTGCGCCGCTCGCTTGTGCCCGCTCTGCTGCAGGTCGCGCACCGCAACCAGTCGCGCGGTCTCACCGACCTCGCTCTGTTCGAGACCGGCACCGTGTTCCTGCCCGAGCCGGGTCGCGACTACGGCACGACGGCCGTACCGCCGCTGGCGGTTCGTCCCGACGCAGCGACGCTCACCGAGATCGACGCATCGATCCCCGCGCAGCCTCGGCACGTCGCGGTGCTGCTCACCGGCACGGTCGTCGCGAAGCAGCCCGGACAGCCCGCCGTCACGGCGGGCATCGCTGACGCCCTCGACGCCGTCCGCACGATCGCGCACGCGGCGGGCGTCGATATCGAGGTCGCCCAGGCTCAGCGTGCGGCCCTGCACCCCGGTCGCACCGGCATCCTCTCGGTCGGAAGCACCGCGGTCGGCTACGTCGGCGAAGTGCTGCCCGCCGTCGCCGAGGCGGTCGACCTGCATGGCCGCGTCGTCGTCGCCGAGCTCGACCTCGACCTCGTGCTGCAGCTCGCGGGCGAGCGCGTGGTCGCGGCATCCCTCTCGGGATACCCGGCTGCGACGCAGGACATCTCACTCGTCGTCGCCGACGACCTCGCCGCCGCCGAGGTGCGCGCGGCGCTCGTCGAAGGGGCGGGGGAGCTGCTCGAATCGCTGCGCCTCGTCGATGACTACCGCGGCGCGGGTGTGCCCGAAGGGAGTAAGAGCCTGACGTTCGCGCTGCGCTTCCGGGCGCCCGATCGCACACTCACGGCCGCCGAGGCGACGGACGCGAAGCTCGCGGGCCTCGCCATCGCCGCCGACCGTTTCGGCGCGACCTTGCGCGAGTGACCCGCAACGGCGAGTTGCGGATGCCGCGGTTCGAGGGCTATCGTCGGCGCATGCCTTCGGCGATGCTCCCGCTCCTCACGCGGTTCTCGAGCGCGCTGAACGGCGCGGGCCCGGCACCCGCGCGCCGACGTCTGGGCGGCCGCCGACTCTAGACGACCCCGCGATCCGCCGTGCGGCGGGCCCCCGACGATGTCGTGGGACGCGGGCGTCGCCGCCACCGGCACCCGACCCCAGACTCTAAGGTGGAATCCATGACATATTCGGTCGCCGTCTCCGGCGCATCCGGCTATGCGGGCGGTGAGATCCTTCGGATACTCGCCGCGCATCCCGACGTCGAGATCCGCACCGTGACCGCGCATTCGAACGCGGGACAGCCGCTCATCCAGCACCAGCCGCACGTGCGCTCGCTCGCGCATCTGACGCTGCGCGAGACGACGCCCGAGGTCCTCGCGGGGCACGACATCGTCTTCCTCGCCCTGCCGCACGGTCAGTCCGGCCAGTACACCGACGCCCTCGGTGACACGGCGCTCGTGATCGACGCCGGCGCCGACCACCGGCTCGAATCCGTCACGGACTGGGACCACTTCTACGGCGGCGACTTCCACGAGCCGTGGGTGTACGGGGTGCCGGAGCTGCCGGTTGCCGGTACGAAGCAGCGCGACCGGCTCGTCGGTGCGACGCGCATCGCCGCTCCGGGCTGCAACGCCTCGACCGTCAGCCTGAGTCTTGCGCCCGGGGTCGCAGCGGGCGTCATCGACCCGTCCGACATCGTCACCGTGCTCGCGGTCGGACCCAGCGGCGCGGGCAAGAGCCTCAAGACGAACCTTCTGGCCAGCGAGATCCTCGGCACGGCCAATCCCTACGCCGTCGGCGGCACGCACCGGCACATCCCCGAGATCCGGCAGGCGCTCGCCGCGGCGCGGAGGGGCGACCCTTCGGCAAGCTCAGGGACCGGGGGTGCACGCTCAGGGACCGGGGGCGACCCTTCGGCAAGCTCAGGGACCGGGGGCGCAAGCTCAGGGACCGGGGCAACACGCTCAGGGGCCGGGGCGGCTGACGAGGGGATCCGCGTCTCGTTCACGCCCGTCATCGTGCCCATGGCGCGCGGCATCCTCGCGACGTCGACCGCGCCGATCGTGCCGGGAGCGTCCGACGCGGCGATCCGCGACGCGTGGCAGGCGGCCTACGGCGGTGAGACGTTCGTGCAGCTCCTGCCGGAGGGGCAGTTCCCGCGCACCGCCGACGTCATCGGCGCCAACACCGCCCTCATGGGCCTCGCGATCGATCGGCCGGCGAACCGCGTCGTCGTCGTCACCGCCGTCGACAATCTCACCAAGGGCACGGCGGGTGCCGCCGTGCAGTCCATGAACATCGCGCTCGGGCTCGCCGAAGCCACGGCGCTGAGCGTGAACGGAGTCGCGCCGTGAGCGTCACGACACCCCGGGGTTTCGAAGCGGCCGGAGTCGCCGCCGGACTCAAATCGACGGGCAAGCCCGATGTCGCCGTCGTCGTCAACCGCGGTCCGCTCAAGGTGGGCGCGGCGGTGTTCACGAGCAACCGCGCGAAGGCCAACCCCATCCTGTGGTCGGAGCGGGCCATCCAAGACGGTGTCGTCGAGGCGATCGTGCTCAACTCCGGCGGCGCGAACTGCTTCACGGGCGCGTTCGGGTTCCAGACGACGCACGAGACGGCCGAGAAGGCGGCGACGCTCCTCGGAGTGAGCGCGGGCGACATCCAGGTGTGCTCGACGGGGCTCATCGGCACGGGCGACGAGGTCTTCCGCGCGAAGGTGCTCGCCGGCACCGAGCAGGCGATCGCCGAACTCTCGGACGACGGCGGAGCCGCGGCATCCGAAGCCATCATGACGACCGACTCGCGCGCCAAGACGACCTCGGTCGCCGGTGACGGCTGGGCCATCGGCGGGATCGCGAAGGGCGCCGGGATGCTGGCACCCGGCCTCGCGACGATGCTCGTGGTCCTCACGACCGACGCCGTCCTGACGGCCGCCGAAGCCGATGCCCACCTCCGGGCGGCGACGCGCATGAGCTTCGACCGGCTCGACTCGGACGGCTGCATGTCCACGAACGACCAGGTCACCCTCATGGTGAGCGGGGCCTCCGGCGTGACGCCGGATCCGGATGCGTTCCGCCAGGCGCTCATCGACGTGTGCACCGACCTCGCCGTGCAGCTGCAGGGTGACGCCGAGGGCGCGGGGCACGACATCACGATCCAGGTCATCGGCGCGGCATCCGAAGACGACGCGGTCGAGGTGGGCCGCTCGGTCGCCCGCAACAATCTCTTCAAAGCGGCGGTCTTCGGCAACGACCCGAACTGGGGACGCGTGCTCGCCGCCATCGGCACGACCGCCGCGGCCTTCGATCCGTACGACGTGGACGTGTGGATGAACGGCGTGCGGGTGTGCACGCAAGGCGGACCCGACCGGCCGCGCGACGACGTCGACCTGACGCCGCGCGCGACGGCCCTGCTGATCGACCTCAAGACGGGCGCTGCCGCGGCGACGATCTACACGAACGACCTCACGCACGACTACGTCCACGAGAACAGCGCGTACTCCTCATGAACAAGCAGGCCTCATGACCGACATCCAGGACACCGACCCCGCCGAGGCGAGCGTGAAGGCGGCGACGCTCATCGAGTCCCTGCCGTGGCTGCGCCGCTTCCGCGACCAGATCATCGTCATCAAGTACGGCGGCAACGCGATGGTCTCCGAGGAGCTGCAGGACGCCTTCGCCGCCGACATCGCCTATCTCCGGTATGTCGGGGTCAAGCCGGTCGTCGTGCACGGGGGAGGCCCGCAGATCTCGTCGATGCTCGATCGCCTCGAGATCCCGAGCGAGTTCAAGGGCGGCTACCGTGTCACGAGCACGGAGGCCATCTCGGTCGTGCGCATGGTGCTGACCGGGCAGATCAATCCGCAGCTCGTGAGCAAGATCAACGCGCACGGCCCCGTCGCGACGGGATTGAGCGGTGAGGACGCGGGGCTGTTCGGCGGACGGCGCCGCGGCGTCGTGATCGAGGGGATCGAACACGACCTCGGCCGAGTCGGCGATGTCGTCCATGTCGACCCGCAGCAGGTGCTCGACCAGATCGCCGCGGGACGGATCCCCGTCGTCTCATCGATCGCGCCCGACCTCGACCAGGCCGGACACTCGCTCAACGTGAACGCGGATGCCGCGGCATCCGCGCTCGCCGTTGCTCTGGGCGCCGCGAAGCTCGTCATCCTGACCGACGTCGCCGGCCTCTATGCCGACTGGCCGAACCGCGACTCGCTCGTCTCGCACATCACCTCGACCGCGCTGCGCGACATGCTGCCGCAGCTGGAATCAGGGATGATCCCGAAGATGAACGCGTGCCTCGAGGCGGTCGAGGGCGGCGTCGAGACCGCCGCGATCATCGACGGACGGGTGCCGCACTCGGTGCTCGTCGAGATCTTCACCAGCAAAGGAATCGGAACAGAGGTGGTCAGCGCATGACCTGGCAGGACGACGAAGGACGAGACCTCGTCCGCAGCTTCGCACCGCGGATGGCGATGCTCGTCCGCGGCGAGGGCTCGCACGTGTGGGACGCCGACGACCGCCGCTACCTGGACTTCCTCGCGGGCATCGCCGTCACCTCACTCGGCCATGCGCACCCCGTCTTCGTCGACGCCGTCGCGTCGCAGGCGGCGACCCTCACGCACGTCTCGAACTTCTTCGCCACGCCGCCGCAGCTCGAGCTCGCCGCGCGGCTCAAGCGCCTCGCGGGCACGGGCGACGCGGGCCGGGTGTACTTCGGCAACTCCGGTGCCGAGGCCAACGAGGCCGCCTTCAAGCTCGCCCGTTTGCACGGCGGCGCGGAACGTCCGCGCATCCTGGCGCTCACCGACGCCTTCCACGGTCGCACGATGGGCACGCTCGCACTGACGGGCAAGCCCGCGATGCAGGAGCCGTTCCTGCCGATGACGCCGGGCGTCGAGTTCATCGACTCGACCGTCGAAGCGCTCGAAGCGGCGATCGACGATCGGGTGGCCGCCCTGTTCATCGAACCGGTCAAGGGCGAAGCGGGCGTCGTCGAGCTTCCCGCCGGCTACCTCGAAGCGGCCCGTGAGCTCACCGCTCGGCACGGCGCGCTGCTCGTGATCGACGAGATCCAGACCGGCGCGGGGCGCACGGGGGAGTGGTTCGCCTTCCAGCGCGCCGGCATCGTGCCCGACGCGATCACGGTCGCCAAGGGCATCGGCGGCGGCTTCCCCATCGGCGCGCTCATCACGTTCGAGCCGGCCAGCGAGCTGTTCTACCCGGGCACGCACGGCACGACGTTCGGCGGCAACGCGCTCGGCACCGCTGCGGCCAACGCCGTGCTCGGCGAGATCGAGCGGGCGGACCTCCTCGCCAACGCCGCCGAGCGCGGCGCGCAGCTGAGGCGGATCATCGCGGGCATCGACTCACCGCTCGTGACCGGATGCCGCGGCCTCGGGCTGCTCATCGGCGTGAGCCTGCGGCATCCCGTCGCGAAGCAGGTCGTCGACGCCGCGCTGCACCGCGGGCTCATCGTCAACGCCCCGAACGACTCCACTATCCGGCTCGTGCCGGCACTGAACATCGGCGACGTCGAGCTCGACGAGTTCGAGACGCTCTTCGCGGCAGCCCTGTCGGCCGTCGAGGCAGACCTGGAAGGAACCGCATGACCCGTCATCTGCTCCGCGACGACGATCTGACGCAGGCCGAGCAGAGCGAGATCCTCGATCTCGCCCTCGCTCTCAAGCAGGACCGCTGGGCCGACAAGAGCCTCGCGGGGCCGCAGACCGTCGCCGTCATCTTCGACAAGTCGTCGACGAGGACGCGGGTCTCCTTCGCGGTCGGCATCGCCGATCTGGGCGGATCGCCGCTCATCATCTCGACGGCCAACAGTCAGCTCGGCGGCAAGGAGACCCCCTCCGACACGGCGCGCGTCCTCGAACGCCAGGTCGCCGCGATCGTGTGGCGCACCTACGCGCAATCGGGTCTCGAGGAGATGGCGCGGGGCACGCGCGTGCCCGTCGTGAACGCACTCTCGGACGACTTCCACCCGTGCCAGCTGCTGGCTGACCTGCTGACGATCCGCGAGCACAAGGGCGAGCTGAAGGGGTTGACCCTCGCTTTCTTCGGGGACGGCAAGTCGAACATGGCGCACTCCTACGTCCTGGCGGGGGCGACGGCCGGAATGCACGTCCGCGTCGCATCGCCCGAAGAGTACGCTCCGCGCGACGACGTCGTCGCCGATGCCGACCGCCGTGCCGCCGAGACCGGGGGGTCGGTGACTCTGTATACCGATCCCAACGAGGCGGCCGCAGGTGCCGATGTCATCGTGACCGACACGTGGGTGTCGATGGGCAAAGAAGAAGAGAAGCTCGCGCGGCTGCGCGATCTCGGCGCCTACAAGGTGACCGAGGAGTTCATGCAGCTCGCCGATTCCGACGCCATCTTCATCCACTGCCTGCCGGCCGATCGCGGCTACGAAGTCGATTCCGAGGTCATCGACGGCCCGCAGAGCGTCGTCTGGGACGAGGCGGAGAACCGCCTGCACGCGCAGAAGGCCCTCCTGGTCTGGCTGCTCCGGCAGCCCTGATCCGCTCATGACGGTGAACCGGTCTTCGACGGCCTCCCGCGCGTGGCTCGCGTCGCGCTGGGAGCGGTTGAACGGCGCGGCGCGAGTCGCCGGCATCGACCTCGCTCGCGGCCTCGCCGTGATCGGCATGCTGACGGCCCACCTCATCGCCATCGACGTCGCGTTCGAGTGGCCCGAACCCGACTCGTGGATCGCCGTGGTCGACGGGCGCTCGTCGATCCTGTTCGCGACCCTCGCGGGCGTCTCGATCGGCCTCGTGACCGGGGGAGCGACGCCGCTGCGAGGATCGCCCATGATGATCGCGCGGCTGCGCCTCGCCGTGCGGGCGGGGCTGCTGTGGATCCTCGGCATCCTGCTCATCGAGACAGGTGTCCCCGTCTACGTCATTCTGCCGGCCTACGCGATCATGTTCCTGGTCGCGCTCGCCTTCGTGTCGTTCGGCGCCCGCACCCTGCTCGTGCTCGCGGGAGCGCTCGGCGTCATCATGCCGTTCGTGCAGTTCCTGCTCGACGGGCTGCCCGTGTGGTCGAGCGTTGCGGGCAACGACCTGTCGCTCGCCCTGGGCTGGCACTATCCCTTCACGGTCTGGATCGCCTTCGTCCTGGCGGGGCTCGGCGTCGCGCGAGCCGACATCCGCCGCGCGCGTGTCCAATTCCGGATGCTGCTGTGGGGGAGCGTGCTGTCTCTCTTCGGCTACGGTGTCGGGCGCGGCATCGAGGCGACCGAGGGAGCGCTGCGGGTCGATCCCCATTCGAGCGGACTGTTCGAGGTGATCGGGTCGGGCGGGTTCGCCATCGCGGTGATCGGCGGATGCCTGCTGCTGTGCCGCACGGCCGTGACCTGGGTCGTGCTGCCGCTGCGGGCGGTGGGGGCGATGCCGCTCACGGCCTACACGGCTCAGCTGGTCGCCTGGGCTGTCATCGCGACCGTGGTCCTCGGGCGCGCGGGGGATCTCGGCGGCTTCCGGGCGCTCGAGCCGTTCTGGCCCATGACGCTCATCCTCGTCGCCGCCTGCACGGTGTGGGCGCTGCTCATCGGGCGCGGTCCGCTCGAGTGGGTGCTCGACCGCGTCGCCCGGCTCGTCGTGCGCTCCGGCGGCGATCGCCCGCGGTCGCGCCGATAGGCTGTCGGAGTGAGCGACGACACCCCGACGACCGATGGCCACGGCACCAACGAGGGCGCACTGTGGGGAGCGCGATTCGCCTCGGGACCGGCCCCCGAGCTGGTCGTGCTGAGCCGCTCGACGCACTTCGACTGGGACCTCGCACTGTACGACATCGCGGGATCGCACGCGCACGCGAAAGCGCTCGCCGCGGCAGGGTACCTCACCGTCGACGAAGAGCACGCGATGCACGTGGGCCTCGACGCACTGGCGCGCGGTGTCGCCGACGGCACCCTCGTCGCTGCCGAATCGGACGAAGACGTGCACGGCGCACTGGAGCAGGCGCTCATCGCCGAGCTGGGTCCCGAGCTCGGCGGCAAGCTGCGCGCCGGCCGCAGCCGCAACGACCAGATCGCGACGCTCGTGCGGATGTATCTGCTCGACCATGCGCGCACGATCGCGCGCGACATCCTGCGCGTCGTCGACGCGATCGTCGCGCAGGCAGAGGCCCATTCCGCGGCCATCATGCCGGGACGCACGCACCTGCAGCACGCGCAGCCGGTCCTGCTCGCCCACCACCTGCAGGCGCATGCCTGGCCGCTCGTGCGCGAGGTCGAGAGGCTGCGCGACTGGGCGGCCCGTGCCGCCGTCTCGCCGTACGGCGGAGGCGCCCTCGCGGGATCGACCCTCGGGCTCGATCCTCAGCTCGTCGCGACCGAACTCGGCCTCGATCGGCCCGCCGAGAACTCGATCGATGGAACGTCGGCCCGCGACGTCGTGGCGGAGTTCGCCTTCATCGCGGCGATGATCGGCGTCGATCTGTCGCGGTTCGCCGAAGAGATCATCCTGTGGAACACGCGGGAGTTCGGCTTCGTCACGCTCGACGACCGCTACTCGACCGGCTCCAGCATCATGCCCCAGAAGAAGAACCCCGACATCGCCGAGCTGGCGCGAGGCAAAGCCGGCCGGCTCATCGGCAACCTCTCCGGTCTCCTCGCCACGCTCAAGGCTCTTCCGCTGGCGTACAACCGCGACCTGCAGGAAGACAAGGAACCCGTGTTCGACTCGGTGCGCACGCTCGAGACGGTGCTGCCGGCGTTCGCGGGCATGGTCGCGACCATGCGGTTCGACACCGATCGCATGGCGGAGCTCGCACCGCAGGGCTTCTCACTCGCGACCGACGTCGCCGAGTGGCTCGTCAAGCGCGGAGTCCCCTTCCGCGACGCGCATGAGATCTCGGGTTCGCTCGTGCGCGCGTGCGAGACGCGGGGGATCGGACTCGAGGATGCCTCGGACGACCTTCTCGCCGAGGTGTCGGCGCATCTGAACCCCGACGTACGCAGCGTGCTCACGATCGAGGGCTCCGTCGCGAGCCGCGATGGGGTCGGCGGAACAGCGCCCGAGCGGGTCGCCGAGCAACGTGCACAGCTGGTCGAGCGCGTGCAGTCCGCAGCCCGCGTTCTCGGTCTGAACTGATCATCCAGATAAATAAGCCCTAGGCTTTTCATTTGCATACATAAGCTATAGCCTGATCCTATGCAGATCGCTGTCATCGCCGACATCATCGGGTCGCGCCGACTTCCCGACCGCGACCATGCGCAGCGCGATCTCGACGACACGATCGCGGGCGTGCACGCCCACTTCCCTCTCGCGCTGGACCCCCTGCACCCGACTGTCGGTGATGAACAGCAGGCGACCTATCCGACGCTGGACGCCGCTCTCACCTCGCTCCTGCTGCTGCGGCTCGCGCTGCCCGAGGGCATCGAATGCCGCTTCGGCGTCGGGGTCGGCGATCTCGAGGTCGTGCGGACTGCCGCCGGCAGCATCCCCGAGGGTCCCGGCTGGTGGGCGGCGCGCGACGCGATCGAGATCGTCCACGGCCTGCAGAAGCGCACCGCGCCGAGCGCGCGCACGTGGGTCGCCGCCGCGGCAGGGCATGATGCCGCCATGGCACAGACCGTCCGGCTCGCGAACGCCTACGCGCTGTCGCGCGACCACGTCGTGGGCGCCATGAGCGCACGCGCCCGTCGCCTGACCTACGGCCGGTGTCGCGGTCAGACGCAGGCCGACCTCGCGCGGGCGGAGGGCATCAGCCAATCGGCCGTGTCACAGGCCCTCGCGACCGCCGGCGCCGGCTCGATCATCGAGGGGCTCGCGCAGCTCGCCCGCGAGGTGCGCACATGATCGCGGCCGGCCTCGCGCTCCTTGCGGTCGGCGTCGCCGACCTGATCCGCCAATTCCAGACCACGCGGCGCCGTTGGATCGCAATGGCGCTCGCCGCGGTGGTGATCTTCCTCGTCGCGGTGCTCGTCGACGCCGCCGTCTGGGGTCTGGTCGCGCTCGCCGTCGCGGCGGCGTGGGTGCTCACGATGCCCGCTCGAGGCGGGGCCCGGGCCGGGCTGTGGCCCGTCGGTCTGTTCGGGGCCGCCTTGGCGGGGGCCGTCATCGTCGCCGGTCCGCGAGCGGCGACGACCGCTTTCGACACGCTGTGGGCGCTGCCGGCACCCGGCGAGAGCGTGCCTGTGGACCTGCTCGTGCTCGTTGTCGGCGCCGTGGCGTTCCTGCTCGAATCCAGCAACATCGTCGTGCGCACGGCTTTGCGCGCCGAGCACACGGCGGTCCCGGACGAGACCGAGGCCCCAGCTGCAGGCGGACTCAAAGGCGGGCGTCTCATCGGGCCGCTGGAGCGCGTGATCGTCTTCGCACTCATGCTCACGGGCGCGTACACCCTCATCGCCGCCGTCCTCGCGGCGAAGGGCATCGTCCGCTTCCCCGAGATCTCGCGCGACAGCACCGACGGCAACCGAGCCGAGTTCTTCCTCGTCGGCAGTCTCGTCAGCTGGGTGCTCGCCCTCGCCGCGGCGTTGCTCGTCTGGTGGGCGGCGCGCTGACGACCTCTGTCCGTGGCATCCGTCGCCGCTGATAGCCTGAAACGCGTGTCATCCAGCCTCGTGAGCGCGACCGCGCCTGCCAACGATCCGACGTTCGAGAACGTCTGGGACGAAATCGTCTGGCGCGGACTCGTGCATGTGTCCACCGATCAGGATGCGCTGCGCGCGCTGCTCTCGGGTGACCCGATCACGTATTACTGCGGCTTCGATCCGACCGCGCCGAGTCTTCACCTGGGCAATCTCGTCCAGCTGCTTCTGCTGCGCCGACTGCAGCTGGCCGGCCACAAGCCGCTCGGACTGGTCGGCGGGTCCACGGGCCTCATCGGCGATCCGCGTCCGTCGGCCGAGCGCACTCTGAACACGCGCGAGACGATCGAGGAGTGGGTCACGCGTCTGCGCTCGCAGGTCGAGCGATTCCTCAGCTTCGACGGCGACAACGCGGCGCGCCTGGTCAACAACCTCGACTGGACCGCGCCGCTGAGCGCGATCGACTTCCTTCGCGAGGTCGGCAAGCACTACCGCGTCGGCACGATGCTCAAGAAGGATGCCGTCGCGGCCCGTCTGAACTCCGAGGCCGGCATCAGCTACACCGAGTTCAGCTACCAGATCCTGCAGGGCATGGACTACCTCGAGCTTCACCGCCAGTACGACTGCGTGCTGCAGACGGGCGGCAGCGACCAGTGGGGCAATCTCACCAGCGGCACGGATCTGATCCACCGCGTCGAGGGTGTGGCGGTGCACGCCATCGGCACGCCGCTGATCACCAACAGCGACGGCACCAAGTTCGGCAAGAGCGAAGGCAATGCGATCTGGCTGGATGCCACGATGTGCAGCCCGTACCGGATGTACCAGTTCTGGCTCAACACCGACGATGCCGACGTCGTCTCGCGACTCAAGGTGTTCACGTTCCTCACGCGCGACGAGATCGAGGAGTACGAGCGGCTCGTCGCCGCCGAACCGTTCCGCCGCGAGGCGCAGCGCCGGCTCGCCCGCGAGGTCACGACCTACGTGCACGGTGTCGAGGCGACGTCGGCCGTGATCGCGGCATCCGATGCGCTTTTCGGTCAGGGGGATCTGCACGCGCTCGACGCGGCGACGCTGCGCACGGCGCTCGATGAGCTGCCGAACACGAGCGTTCCCCGCGGGACCGCCGTGACCCAGGCGCTCGTCGAGACGGGACTCGTCGCAAGCCTGTCCGAAGCCCGCCGCGCCATCGCGCAGGGTGGTGTCTCGGTCGACGGCGTCAAGGTCGCGGGCGAGGATGCCGAAATCACGGGGGCGCTTCCCGGCGGGGTGTCTGTGCTGCGCCGCGGCAAGAAGACGCTGGCCGGCGTCTTCGTCGACGCCTGAGGAATGCCGTTCACCCCGAGCCACGCTGTCGTCGCGCTGCCGTTCGTACGGACGCCGCTCGTGCCGGCGGCGATCGCGATCGGGGCGATGACCCCGGATCTGCCGCTGTTCGTCCGGGGACTGCCGTTGCACTACGGCCGCACGCATGACCTGACCTGGATCGCGGCGACCGTCCTGCTCGCTTTCGTCCTTCTGCTCGTCTGGCGCTGCCTGCTGCGGCCGGCGGTGCGCGAGCTGTCACCGCGCCGGCTCGCCGAGAGGCTTCCCGGCGAATGGGATGCCCCCGTGGCCGGCGCCCTGCGCGAGACCATCGGATACGCGAGATCGGGCGGCTTCTCGGGGCGCGCGCTCACGATGACGATCCTCTCGCTCGTGTTCGGCGTCGTGACCCACATCGTGTGGGACCTGTTCACCCACGAAGGGCGCTGGGGCGTGGACCTCGTCCCGATGCTCGACGAGCGGTGGGGTCCGCTGGCGGGGTATGCCTGGCTCCAGCACGGATCCAGCGTGCTCGGACTCGCGATCATCGGTGCCTGGATGCTCGTCTGGTTCGTTCGAGCGGATGCTGTCGCACCGGTCGTGCGCGTTCTCCCCGCGTGGGTGCGCGGAGCGTGGTGGCTCTCGCTGCCGGCGATCCTCATCGGCGGATGGTGCTGGGGGCTCGCGCAGTTCGGGCCGCTCGACGAGGACTTCACGGCGGCGCACCTGGCGTACCGCGTGCTTCCGCCCGCGTGCGCCGTGTGGGGTGCGGCCACTGTCGCGTTGGCGATCCTCGCCCAGGTACGGCGGTCAGCCCTGCGCCGTGTCGGCCGGTGATCGAGTGTGCCGGCGGGAAATCGCGGAATCATGCGGCGACACGCCCGGGATGCGAGCAAGATTTGCCGTACCTCTGGGAGCCACGTAACTTAGTACTCGTTCGCCCCACAGGGAAGCGGAGAGGCCGAGAGCCTTACCCCCCTCAAGTGGAGAACCAGCCCCATTCTTATCCTCTTGAGGATCGCGGCCTTCGGGTCTAGGATGGAGGATCCCACTCCTCGAAGCTTGCGAAGAGTGCTGACCGGAGACTCTGAAACAGTCACGGTGAGCCGATTTGACAAGCAGAGCGAGAGGGGTAAGATAGAGAAGTTGCCCTGCGGGCGGAGCTGAGAGGCCGAGTAGCAGGAGCATCCGATCCTTGAGAACTCAACAGCGTGCACTTGTCAAATGCCAAATTACCTCGTTCCAGCTTTGCTGGATGAGATTCCTTTGGATCAAAGTCCGGCCTTCGGGTCGGCAACGGATATGTCAGCAATGGCATCCATTTGGTCAGTTCAAACTCGCTGCTTCGGTCTTTTTCCGGTCGAGGTCAGCAATATTTCTTTACGGAGAGTTTGATCCTGGCTCAGGATGAACGCTGGCGGCGTGCTTAACACATGCAAGTCGAACGGTGAAGGTGGAGCTTGCTCTGCTGGATCAGTGGCGAACGGGTGAGTAACACGTGAGCAATCTGCCCCTGACTCTGGGATAACAGTTGGAAACAGCTGCTAATACCGGATACGAGCTGTGAAGGCATCTTCAGCAGTTGGAAAGAATTTCGGTCAGGGATGAGCTCGCGGCCTATCAGCTTGTTGGTGAGGTAACGGCTCACCAAGGCGTCGACGGGTAGCCGGCCTGAGAGGGTGACCGGCCACACTGGGACTGAGACACGGCCCAGACTCCTACGGGAGGCAGCAGTGGGGAATATTGCACAATGGGCGCAAGCCTGATGCAGCAACGCCGCGTGAGGGACGACGGCCTTCGGGTTGTAAACCTCTTTTAGCAGGGAAGAAGCGAAAGTGACGGTACCTGCAGAAAAAGCACCGGCTAACTACGTGCCAGCAGCCGCGGTAATACGTAGGGTGCAAGCGTTATCCGGAATTATTGGGCGTAAAGAGCTCGTAGGCGGTTTGTCGCGTCTGCTGTGAAACCCCGAGGCTCAACCTCGGGCCTGCAGTGGGTACGGGCAGACTAGAGTGCGGTAGGGGAGATTGGAATTCCTGGTGTAGCGGTGGAATGCGCAGATATCAGGAGGAACACCGATGGCGAAGGCAGATCTCTGGGCCGTAACTGACGCTGAGGAGCGAAAGGGTGGGGAGCAAACAGGCTTAGATACCCTGGTAGTCCACCCCGTAAACGTTGGGAACTAGTTGTGGGGTCCATTCCACGGATTCCGTGACGCAGCTAACGCATTAAGTTCCCCGCCTGGGGAGTACGGCCGCAAGGCTAAAACTCAAAGGAATTGACGGGGACCCGCACAAGCGGCGGAGCATGCGGATTAATTCGATGCAACGCGAAGAACCTTACCAAGGCTTGACATATACGAGAACGGGCCAGAAATGGTCAACTCTTTGGACACTCGTAAACAGGTGGTGCATGGTTGTCGTCAGCTCGTGTCGTGAGATGTTGGGTTAAGTCCCGCAACGAGCGCAACCCTCGTTCTATGTTGCCAGCACGTAATGGTGGGAACTCATGGGATACTGCCGGGGTCAACTCGGAGGAAGGTGGGGATGACGTCAAATCATCATGCCCCTTATGTCTTGGGCTTCACGCATGCTACAATGGCCGGTACAAAGGGCTGCGATACCGTAAGGTGGAGCGAATCCCAAAAAGCCGGTCCCAGTTCGGATTGAGGTCTGCAACTCGACCTCATGAAGTCGGAGTCGCTAGTAATCGTGGATCAGCAACGCCACGGTGAATACGTTCCCGGGTCTTGTACACACCGCCCGTCAAGTCATGAAAGTCGGTAACACCTGAAGCCGGTGGCCTAACCCTTGTGGAGGGAGCCGTCGAAGGTGGGATCGGTAATTAGGACTAAGTCGTAACAAGGTAGCCGTACCGGAAGGTGCGGCTGGATCACCTCCTTTCTAAGGAGCATCTGGGTCTTTTCGGAGATCTTAGAGCCCGCTCGGAGCGTCTGTCTTCGGGGGGTCAGCTCATGGGTGGAACATTTGACGAGGTGCCGATCGGGGGATCCCGGACTCAGTACGCTGCTTGCAGCGGGAACGGTTCTGGTGACGCTGTCGGCACGTGCACGCTGTTGGGTCCTGAGGGACCGGATGTGCCCGGGCTTCGGCTCGGGCCAGACGATCCTCAGGGCCTTTTCTGATTGCCGTGATGGCATGACGTGAGGGTACCGCCCGTACTTTGAGAACTACACAGTGGACGCGAGCATCTTTGAACTGATTCTGTCAGTTCATATAGATGATCTTAAAGATCATTAGTCAATTTCATGTCGGACTTCGGTTCGATGTCGATTCTGATAAAACTCATGTGATTTCAAGTCTTTAAGAGCAAACGGTGGATGCCTTGGCATCTGGAGCCGAAGAAGGACGTAGCAATCTGCGATAAGCCTCGGGGAGTGGATAAGCACACTTTGATCCGAGGGTCTCCGAATGGGGAAACCCCGCTGGGCGGCTTGCCGACCCAGTGACTCCCGCCTGAATATATAGGGCGGGTAGAGGGAACGTGGGGAAGTGAAACATCTCAGTACCCACAGGAAGAGAAAGCAACCGCGATTCCGTTAGTAGTGGCGAGCGAAACCGGAACAGGCTAAACCGAGTACGTGTGATATCCGGCAGGAGTTGCGTATTCGGGGTTGTGGGACTTTTCAGGTTGCTCTGCCGAGCAGCCGGCGTTACAAGAAGGTATAGACGAACGGTCTTGAAAGGCCGGTCAAAGAGGGTGCCAACCCCGTAGTCGAAATGCCTCCCTTGGCGCGAAGAGTATCCCAAGTAGCACGGGGCCCGAGAAATCCCGTGTGAATCTGTCAGGACCACCTGATAAGCCTAAATACTCCCAGATGACCGATAGCGGACAAGTACCGTGAGGGAAAGGTGAAAAGTACCCCGGGAGGGGAGTGAAATAGTACCTGAAACCGTTTGCTTACAAACCGTTGGAGCCTCCTTAGTAGGGGTGACAGCGTGCCTTTTGAAGAATGAGCCTGCGAGTTAGCGATATGTGGCGAGGTTAACCCGAGTGGGGTAGCCGTAGCGAAAGCGAGTCTGAATAGGGCGATTCAGTCGCATGTCCTAGACCCGAAGCGAAGTGATCTATCCATGGCCAGGTTGAAGCGCGTGTAAGAGCGCGTGGAGGACCGAACCCACTTAGGTTGAAAACTGAGGGGATGAGCTGTGGATAGGGGTGAAAGGCCAATCAAACTTCGTGATAGCTGGTTCTCTCCGAAATGCATTTAGGTGCAGCGTTGCGTGTTTCTTGCCGGAGGTAGAGCTACTGGATGGCCGATGGGCCCTACAAGGTTACTGACGTCAGCCAAACTCCGAATGCCGGTAAGTGAGAGCGCAGCAGTGAGACTGTGGGGGATAAGCTTCATAGTCGAGAGGGAAACAACCCAGACCACCAACTAAGGTCCCAAAGCGCGTGCTAAGTGGGAAAGGATGTGGAGTTGCACAGACAACCAGGAGGTTGGCTTAGAAGCAGCCACCCTTGAAAGAGTGCGTAATAGCTCACTGGTCAAGTGATTCCGCGCCGACAATGTAACGGGGCTCAAGCACGCCACCGAAGTTGTGGCATTGACATTATTGGTAGGCCTTCGTGGTCCAGCCGTGTTGATGGGTAGGAGAGCGTCGTGTGGCCAGCGAAGCGGCGGTGTGAACCAGCCGTGGAGGCTACACGAGTGAGAATGCAGGCATGAGTAGCGAAAGACGTGTGAGAAACACGTCCTCCGAAAGACCAAGGGTTCCAGGGTCAAGCTAATCTTCCCTGGGTAAGTCGGGACCTAAGGCGAGGCCGACAGGCGTAGTCGATGGACAACGGGTTGATATTCCCGTACCGGCGAAGAACCGCCCAAGCCAATCCAGTGGTGCTAAGAGTCCTAGCCAGGAATGTTCGGATCCCTTCGGGGTGATGACGTCTTGGTGAACGCTCGACCCCATGCTGGTGCGGCTAGCGTATTAACAGGTGTGACGCAGGAAGGTAGCCCAAGCCAGGCGATGGTAGTCCTGGTGCAAGTGCGTAGGCCGAGCGATAGGCAAATCCGTCGCTCATGATGGCTGAGACACGATGCGGATGAAAAGTGGGTGATCCTATGCTGCCGAGAAAAGCATCGACGCGAGGTTCTAGCTGCCCGTACCCCAAACCGACTCAGGTGGTCAGGTAGAGAATACCAAGGAGATCGAGAGAATCGTGGTTAAGGAACTCGGCAAAATGCCCCCGTAACTTCGGGAGAAGGGGGGCCTTCGACGTATTAGGACTTGCTCCGAAAGCGTTTGGAGGCCGCAGAGACTAGTGGGTAGCGACTGTTTACTAAAAACACAGGTCCGTGCCAAGTCGCAAGACGATGTATACGGACTGACGCCTGCCCGGTGCTGGAAGGTTAAGAGGACCGGTTAGCCGTAAGGCGAAGCTGAGAATTTAAGCCCCAGTAAACGGCGGTGGTAACTATAACCATCCTAAGGTAGCGAAATTCCTTGTCGGGTAAGTTCCGACCTGCACGAATGGCGTAACGACTTCCCAACTGTCTCAACCGCGAACTCGGCGAAATTGCACTACGAGTAAAGATGCTCGTTACGCGCAGCAGGACGGAAAGACCCCGTGACCTTTACTACAGCTTGGTATTGGTGTTCGGTGTGGCTTGTGTAGGATAGGTGGGAGACTTTGAAGCGTGGACGCTAGTTCATGTGGAGTCATTGTTGAAATACCACTCTGGTCACTCTGGATATCTAACTTCGAACCGTAATCCGGTTCAGGGACAGTGCCTGGTGGGTAGTTTAACTGGGGCGGTTGCCTCCCAAAAAGTAACGGAGGCGCCCAAAGGTTCCCTCAACCTGGTTGGCAATCAGGTGGCGAGTGTAAGTGCACAAGGGAGCTTGACTGTGAGACTGACAGGTCGAGCAGGGACGAAAGTCGGGACTAGTGATCCGGCAGTGGCTTGTGGAAGCGCTGTCGCTCAACGGATAAAAGGTACCTCGGGGATAACAGGCTGATCTTGCCCAAGAGTCCATATCGACGGCATGGTTTGGCACCTCGATGTCGGCTCGTCGCATCCTGGGGCTGGAGTAGGTCCCAAGGGTTGGGCTGTTCGCCCATTAAAGCGGTACGCGAGCTGGGTTTAGAACGTCGTGAGACAGTTCGGTCCCTATCCGCTGCGCGCGTAGGAAATTTGAGAGGATCTGACCCTAGTACGAGAGGACCGGGTTGGACGAACCTCTGGTGTGTCAGTTGTTCCGCCAGGAGCACCGCTGATTAGCTACGTTCGGGATGGATAACCGCTGAAAGCATCTAAGCGGGAAGCCGGCCTCAAGATGAGATTTCCATGCCTTCGGGCGAGAGGCTCCCAGCCAGACTACTGGGTTGATAGGCCGGATGTGGAAGCGTGGTAACACGTGAAGCTGACCGGTACTAATAAGCCGATGACTTGATAACACACCGTTTTTGGTGCTTGCGTCCACTGAGTGGTTCTCGATGTACGGTCGAGAACCGCATGACAATGACTTTGTTATGCTGATTGAAACATCAATAGTGTTTCGGCGGCCATAGCGTGAGGGAAACGCCCGGTTACATTCCGAACCCGGAAGCTAAGCCTCATAGCGCCGATGGTACTGCAGGGGGGACCCTGTGGGAGAGTAGGACACCGCCGGACTTCTTTCGAGAAAGGGCCACCCAATGCTGGGTGGCCCTTTCGCGTTTCAGGGGTGATTTTTCGAACCCGCACGCTGAAGGAGCGACGAATGGCAGACCAGGAGCAGCGCGACGGCGCTTCCGAGCGCGAGCCGAAGCACGACCGCAACGACCGCTCTCGACAGGCGTCGCGGGGCGATCGCTCCGCCGGCGCGCGGAAGCCGTACGAGAAGCGCGATGGCGAGCGCAAGCCGTACGCGAAGCGCGACGGAGAGCGGAAGCCCTTTGTCCCCCGCGACGGTGAGCGTAAGCCGTATGAGAAGCGCGATGGCGAGCGGAAGCCGTACGTGGGCCGCGATGGTGATCGTAAGCCGTACGAACAGCGCGATGGCCAGCGTAAGCCGTACGAAAAGCGTGATGGTGACCGCAAGCCGTACGCGAAGCGTGACGGTGACCGCAAACCCTTCACTGCGCGCGACGGCGATCGCAAGCCCTACCAGAAGCGTGAGGGAACCCGTGACGCGTCCGGCCGTCCGACGCGAGGCGGGGCAGGACGGCCCGACCGGGCGACGCGTCCCGAAGAGATCCGCGCGGTCCGGCCGCGACACGACGACCCCGCGATCCCCGATGACATCACGCCGCAGGACCTGCACCCGAGTGCACGCAACGAGCTCAAGACACTGAGCAAGGAGAACGCCGAAGGCGTGGCGCGCCATCTCGCGATGGCGGCGAAGCTGATCGACGATGACCCCGCGCTCGCGCATGAGCACGCGCTGTCCGCATCGCGCCGAGCCGGGCGCATCGCCGTCGTGCGCGAGACGCTCGCGATCACGGCATACGCCACCGGCGACTATGCACTGGCTCTTCGCGAGCTGCGCACGTACCGGCGCATCTCGGGAAGCGACGACCAGATCGCTCTTCTCGTCGACAGCGAACGCGGTGTCGGGCGTCCCGACCGCGCGCTCGAGGCCGGCCGTGCCGTCGAACGCACGGCGCTGCCCGCGCCGGTGCGGGTGGAACTGGCGATCGCGATGTCGGGTGCGCGACTCGATCTCGGTGAGCCCGAGCGGGCACTCCTCGAGCTCGACATCCCCGAACTCGATCCCGATCGGGCATTCGAGTGGAGCCCGGCGCTGTTCGCTGCGCGCGCGGCGGTACTCGAAGAGCTCGGGCGCGACGATGAGGCCGCGCAATGGCAGCGACGGGCCGTCGTGGCCGCGGACGCGCTGGACGCCGCCAGCGGAGCGGGGGATCTGGAGACCGTGATCGTCGAGGAGATCTTCGAGTCGGACGACGCCTCGGACGACGAACCCGCGATGTCCGTCGCTCTCGCGCCCGTCGACGTCGACGTCGCCAGCACCGCCACGGCCGGCGCCGGGTCGATCGATGGTGAGGTCGCCGAGATTCCTGCGGAAGCGGGGATCGACGAGGAGGACGACGCCTGATGGCGCTCTTCCGCCGCGACCGCGCACAGACACCGCTCGACGGCGTCGACGTGATCCTCGCGGACCTCGACGGCGTCGTCTACGCCGGTCCAGGCCCGATTCCGCACGCCATCGACAGCTTGACCCGCGCGCGCGAGGGACGGCGCCTGGCGTACATCACCAACAATGCCTCGCGTACCGACATCAGCGTCGCACGGCATCTCACCGACCTCGGGCTGCGCACCGAGCCCGATGAGGTGGTGACCAGCCCGCAGGCGGCGATGCGACTGCTCGCGACCACGATTCCCGCCGGCGCGACGGTGCTCGTCGTCGGGGGAGAGGGGCTCGTCGTCGAGGTCGAGAAGGCCGGCTTCGTCGTGACCCGCAGCGCCGAGGACGATCCGGCCGCCGTCGTGCAGGGCTTCGCCCCGGAGGTGGGCTGGACTCAGCTGGCCGAAGCCGCTTTCGCGCTGAAGCTGCCCGAGGCGGAGGGGGGCATCCCGTGGATCGCCACCAATACCGACTGGACCATTCCGCAGGCTCGCGGTGTGGCACCCGGGAACGGGACCCTCGTGTCCGCCGTGCACACCGCCGTCGGCCGTCTGGCGACGGTCGCGGGAAAGCCCGAAGTCCCGATCTTCGACGAGGCCGTCGCCCGGTTCGGCGCGCAGCATCCGCTGTTCCTCGGCGACCGCCTCGATACCGACATCCTCGGTGCCAATCGCGCGGGCATCCCCTCGGCACTCGTGCTGACCGGCATCGACCGCCCCAAGCACGTGCTCGCCGCGCCCGCCGGCTCGCAGCCCACGTATCTGCTGCGCGACCTGCGTGATCTGCATGAGCCGTATCCCGTCGCCCGCGTCCGCGACGGTGTCGTGACGGTACGCGGTGCGAGCGTCCGCATCGACGGCCCCGACGTGCGCATCCTCTCGGAGGGGGACGACCCGCTCGACCTGCTGCGCGCGGGAGCGAAGGCGATCTGGGACACCGGCCGCGCGATCTTCGGGTTCCGCGTGCCCGAAGCGCTCTACGCGGATCCGTTCCACCGGCCGTGACACCCCGGCGCGTCGGCGGGGGGACGTATCCTGTCGACATGGAAGAGTCTGCGGCGATCGAAGACGCGAGCGACCTGCTGTCGAGCCTCGAGGTGATCGAGGCCCAGCCACTCGCGTCACGGGCCGCGGCATACGCGTCGCTGCATGATTCCCTCTCGCGACGGCTCGACACCGACGTCACCGGCCACGGACGCCCGTGACAGTCCGCCTCGACGCTGCCCTGGCCGCGCGCGGACTCGCCCGATCGCGCACGCATGCCGCGACGCTCATCTCGGGCGGCCTTGTGACGGTCGACGGGCGGCCCGTCGTGAAGCCGTCGACCCCCGTCGACGAGGACTCCGCGCTCGTCGTCGAGGGCGCAGACCGTTACGTCAGCCGCGCGGCCCACAAGCTCATCGCCGGCCTCGACGCCTTCTCGATCGTCGTCTCAGGACGCGTCGCGCTGGACATGGGCGCTTCCACGGGAGGGTTCACACAGGTGCTGCGTGAGCGCGGCGCCCACCCCGTCATCGCCGTCGATGTGGGGCACGACCAGCTCGCGGCATCCATCGCGGACGATCCCGCCGTCGTGTCCGTCGAAGGCTTCAACGTGCGGCACATGACGGCGCAATCGCTCGCCGCCGTGAGCGGCATCACCGCCGCGCCGTCCCTCGTGACGGGCGATCTCGCGTTCATCTCGCTCGCGCACGTGCTGCCTGCCGTCCGGGGGGTCGTCGCGCCCGATGCCGACGTCGTCCTGCTCATCAAGCCGCAGTTCGAGGTCGGCAGGACGTCGGTCAAGGGCGGGCTCGTGACGAACCCCGTCCTGCGCGCCGACGCGGTCTCGCGCGTTCTCTGGCACGCATGGGATGAGGGCTTCGGCGTGCTCGGCCTCATCCCCTCACCCATCGTCGGCACGCACGGCAACAGCGAGTATGTCGTGCATCTGGCCCCGGGCCGAGGGGACGATCCGTCAGAATGGTCGAGCACCGTGAACCGACTGGCGGGGAGCCCATGACACAGCCGCAGCGCAGCATCCTCGTCGTCGCGCACGCGCGACGAGACGACACGGTGGATGCCGCTGATCGGGTGATCCGCGCGCTGCAGGACGCCGGCGCGCGGCCTGTCCTCGTGCCGGAGGATGCCGCCGAGCTCGGCGACGTGCTCGACTCGTTCCACGGCATCGCGCGGCTCGGGATCGATGTTCCGGTCGATGACATCGAGCTCGCGATCGTGCTCGGCGGCGACGGCACGATCCTGCGTGCCGCCGAGCTCGTGCGCGAGAGCACGGCGCCCGTGCTCGGGATCAACATGGGCCACGTCGGCTTCCTCGCCGAGATCGAGAGGGACGAACTCGACGATGCCGTGCGCCGCGTCGTCGAGCGCGACTACCGGGTCGAAGAGCGTCTCGCATTGCAGGTGCGCGTCAAAGACGCCCACGACAGCATCATCTACGAGACGTGGGCGCTCAACGAAGCCACGGTCGAGAAGGCGAGCCGTGAGCGCATGCTCGAAGTCGTCATCGAGATCGACGGGCGTCCTCTGTCCTCCTTCGGCTGCGACGGTGTGGTCGTGTCGACCCCGACCGGCTCGACGGCGTACAACTTCTCGGCCGGGGGGCCCGTCATCTGGCCCACCGTCGAGGCGATCTCGGTCGTCCCGCTCTCGGCGCATGCGTTGTTCGCCAAGCCGCTCGTCGTCGGGCCCGAGCACGCCGTCGCGATCGAGGTGCTCGAACGCACGAACGGCGTCGGCATCCTGTGGTGCGACGGCCGCCGTTCGCATGACCTGCCGCCCGGTGCGCGCGTCGTCGTGCGCCGATCACCGCGTCCGGTCCGCCTGGCGCGGCTGCATCCCGCCGCCTTCACCGATCGGCTCGTGCGCAAGTTCCGGCTTCCGGTCGCCGGGTGGCGAGGGCCCGCCGCGATCACGAGCGAGACCGGCGGAGCGGACGCCGCGCCGTGATCGAGGAGATGCGCCTTCGCGATCTCGGTGTGATCGCCGAGGCGACGCTGCCCATCGGCCCCGGCTTCACCGCGATCACCGGTGAGACCGGAGCCGGAAAGACGATGGTCGTGACCGGTCTCGGCCTGTTGCTGGGGCAGCGCGCCGACTCGGGCGCGGTGCGGGCCGGGGCTGCCCAGGCGGCGGTCGACGGTGTGTGGATCGTGCCCGACACGGGTCCGGTCGCGCAGCGCGTCCGCGACGCGGGAGGCGATCTCGACGCACTCGGCGACGGGCGTGCCGAGCTCTACGTCGGGCGGTCGATCTCGAGCGAAGGCCGGGGGCGGGCGTCCGTCGGCGGCCGCGTTGCTCCCGCCGGTGTGCTCGCGGACCTCGCCGAGCACCTCGTCGTGCTGCACGGGCAGTCCGACCAGCTGCGACTGACCTCGGCGGCCGCGCAGCGAGATGCACTCGACCGCTTCGGCGGGGAGCCGGTCCGGTCCGCCCTGCACGACTACGCGGCGGCATACGAGCGCTGGCGCACCGCCGATCGCGAGCTGACGACGCTTCGCGCCGAGCGCGATACCCGCGCCCGCGAAGCCGACGAGCTGAGGGCGCAGCTCGCCGAGATCGAGCAGGCGGACCCGTCGCCGGGAGAGGACGCGGAGCTGACCGTGCGGGCGGAGCGGCTCGGGAACGCCGAAGAGCTGCGCCTGGCTGCCGCGACGGCGCGCGCCGCCCTCTCGGGCGACGGCGAACAGCCTGACGCGACCGCGCTCGTGGCCGAGGCGCGCCGTGCTCTCGAGCGCGCGCACGATCCCGCGCTGGAAGAGCTCGCAGCCCAGGTCGCCGATCTCGGCTACCGCATCGAAGATCTCGCCATGTCGCTGTCCGGGTACCTCGCCGACATCGATGATGCGGGTCCGCATGAACTCGCCGCCGTCGAAGAACGTCGCTCCGTGCTCGGCGCGCTCATCCGCGTCCACGGGTCGCTCGAGCGCGCGATCGAGCTGCGGGAGAGCGGATCGGCGCGCCTGGCGGAGCTCGATGACGACGACGACCGCATCGAGCGACTGAGCGACGAGCGTGACGACGCGGCATCCGCTCTGGACACCGCCGCCGCGGCTCTCACGGCGGCTCGTGAGATCGCCGCAGCGGCCCTCGGCGACGTCGTGACGGCCGAGCTGCGAGAGCTCGCCATGCCCGACGCGCGCGTCGAAGTCTCCGTCACTGCGGGCCATGAGACCGCGTTCGGCCGCGACGACGTCGTGATCCTCCTCGCTGCCCATCCGGGAGCGACGCTGCGACCCGTCTCCAAAGGGGCATCCGGCGGAGAGCTGAGCCGCGTCATGCTCGCGATCGAAGTCGTCATCGCCGGCACCGATCCCGTTCCGACGTTCGTCTTCGACGAAGTCGACGCCGGAATCGGAGGCGCGGCCGCGATCGAGGTGGGGCGGCGCCTGGCGCGACTGGCACGCACGTCGCAGGTCATCGCCGTCACCCACCTCGCGCAGGTCGCCGCCTTCGCCTCGAACCACCTCTCGGTCGTCAAGGCGAGCGACGGATCCGTGACGGCGTCGGATGTGCGCCGACTTCAGGGTGCGGAGCGCGAGGCCGAGATGGCGAGACTGCTGTCGGGGATGCCCGATTCGGATGCCGCGTTGTCCCACGCTCGAGAACTGCTCGACCTCGGCGCCGAGACCGACTGATAGGATTGAAGCCCGTGATGCAGACTTCTGATTCCGGAACGATTTCCGCGGGATCCACCGACGACACCACCAAGCACATCTTCGTGACCGGGGGTGTCGTCTCCTCGTTGGGGAAGGGCCTCACGGCGGCGAGTCTGGGCAATCTGCTGACGGCGCGCGGGCTGCGCGTGGTGATGCAGAAGCTCGACCCGTACCTCAACGTCGACCCCGGCACGATGAACCCGTTCCAGCACGGCGAGGTCTTCGTGACCGACGACGGCGCCGAGACCGATCTCGACATCGGCCACTACGAACGGTTCCTCGACATCGAGCTGAGCGAGGCCGCCAATGTCACGACGGGGCAGATCTACTCCCGTGTGATCGCGCGCGAACGCCGCGGCGAATACCTCGGCGACACGGTGCAGGTCATTCCGCACATCACCGACGAGATCAAGCGGCGCATGCGCCTGCAGGCGACCGAGGATCCGCGTCCCGACGTCATCATCACCGAGATCGGCGGCACGGTCGGCGACATCGAGTCGCAGCCGTTCATCGAGTCGGCACGCCAGATCCGCCACGAGCTCGGCCGCGGCAACGTCTTCTTCGTGCACGTCTCGCTCGTGCCGTTCATGGGCGCCTCGGGCGAGCAGAAGACCAAGCCCACGCAGCACTCCGTCGCCGCGCTCCGCTCGATCGGCATCCAGCCCGACGCGCTCGTGCTGCGCAGCGATCGCCCCGTCACCGAGTCGAACAAGCGCAAGATCGCGCTCATGTGCGACGTCGACGAGAGCGCGGTCGTCAATGCCGTCGACGTGCCGAGCATCTACGACATCCCCTCGATGCTCAACGAGCAGGGCCTCGACGACTACATCGTCCGCTCGCTCGGCCTCACGAAGGCGGCCGAGGTCGACTGGTCGCGCTGGAGTCGCGTGCTCTCGGCCGTGCACAACCCCAAGCACGAGGTCACGATCGGGCTCGTCGGCAAGTACATCGACCTGCCCGACGCATACCTCTCGGTCACCGAAGCACTCAAGGCGGGAGGTTTCGCACAGGAGACCCACGTCACCATCCGCTGGATCCCCTCGGACGAGTGCGAGACACCCGAAGGGGCCGAGAAGGCGCTGGGGGAGCTCGACGGCATCATCGTCCCGGGCGGCTTCGGCATCCGCGGCATCGACGGCAAGCTGGGCGCGCTGAAATTCGCCCGGGAACAGGGCATCCCGACCCTCGGCATCTGCCTGGGCCTGCAGTGCATGGTGATCGAGTACGCCCGCCATGTCGCCGGCATCGAGGACGCATCGTCGAGCGAGTTCGACCCCGACACGTCGCACCCCGTGATCGCCACGATGGAGGAGCAGATCGACATCCTCGCCGGCGGTGACCTGGGCGGCACGATGCGTCTCGGCCTGTATCCCGCCGATCTGGCGGAGGGATCCATCGCCGCCGAGGTGTACGGATCGCTGCGCGTCGAGGAGCGGCACCGACACCGCTACGAGGTCAACAACCGCTACCGCGACCAGATCTCCGACGCGGGCCTGGTCTTCTCCGGGATCAACCCCGACCTGGACCTCGTCGAATTCGTCGAGTTGCCGCGCGACGTGCACCCGTACTACATCGCGACGCAGGCGCACCCCGAACTGCGCTCGCGCCCGACGAACGCGCACCCGCTGTTCCGCGGGTTGATCGGCGCCGCGCTCGAGCGGCATCGCTCCAGCGAGCTCTTCGACGTCGACAATGGCTGATCCCGCGCCCCTGGCGGACGAGCCCGTCGACCACCTCGTCGTGGACAGCGAGCTCGTCTACGAGGGGCACGTGTGGAATGTCCGCAGCGACACCGTCCGCTACGGCGGCGGCGAGATCGTGCGGCAGTACGTGGACCATCCGGGGGCCGCGGCCGTCGTCGCCCTCGACGACGACGGCCGGGTCCTGCTCGTGCAGCAGTACCGGCATCCCATCAGACGGCGCGATTGGGAGATCCCCGCCGGCCTGCTCGACGTCGTCGGCGAGGCGCCCGTCGAGACGGCGGTCCGCGAGCTCGCCGAGGAAGCCGACCTGCGCGCCGCGCAGTGGGAGCCCCTCGTGAGCGTCTTCACGACGCCCGGCGGAAACGACGAGGTCGTGCATGTCTTCCTCGCACGTGGGCTCTCCTCCGTCGAGACGGCGCATGCGCGCGAAGCCGAAGAGGCCGACATCCGCGTCGCGTGGATGCCGCTCGACGACGTGATCGCGGGTGTCCTCGCGGGCCGGATGCGCAACGGGATCCTCGCGGTGGGGGTGTTCGCGGCAGCCGAACGGCTGCGCGCCGGCGCATCCGCCGAGGGGTGACATGCAGCTCGAGCGGGCCGTCGATGCGTTCCTGCGTCATACCGCGATCGAGCGCGGACTCTCCGATCACACCGTGGCCGCCTACGGGCGTGACCTCGCCGTGTACGTGGAATGGCTCCGCGGGCAGGGCGTCACCGATTCCGGCGAGGTGACGGCCGAGCTCGTCGCGTCGTTCGCGGCGGCCCGAGCGTCGGCGGATCCCGCACCTGCGGCATCCAGCCTCGCTCGTCTGCAATCGTCGGTTCGCGGCTTGCATCGTTTTCTGGTGCGGGAAGGGATCGGGCTGGACGACCCGACGCAGCGCCTGCGGCCGCCCAAGCAGGCGCGTCGGCTGCCGAAGGCGCTCACGATCGAGCAGGTCGAGCAGCTGTTGGATGCCGCGGGTCCCGCGCCGTCGGACGCCGCGCCCGGCGACCTGCGGGGGATCCGGGACCGCGCTCTGCTCGAACTGCTCTACGCGACCGGTGCCCGCGTGTCCGAGATCGTGCAGCTCGACGTCGACGACCTCGCGCACGGTGATGTGCTGCGCGTGCGGGGGAAGGGCGACAAGGAGCGGATCGTGCCGATCGGGTCGTACGCGCGTGCCGCCGTCGATGCGTACCTCACCCGGGTGCGGCCGGAACTGGCGCGGAGGGGCATCGCGTCGCCGCGACTGTTCCTCGGGACGCGCGGTGCGCCGCTGTCGCGACAGAGCGCGTGGCTCGTGATCCGGGATGCCGCCCAGCGGGCGAGTCTCACCGCTCATGTGTCACCCCACACGCTGCGCCATTCGTTCGCGACGCATCTGCTGCAGGGCGGCGCCGACGTGCGCGTCGTGCAGGAGCTGCTCGGGCACGCGTCGGTTGCGACGACGCAGATCTACACCCATGTCTCGGTCGACACCCTGCGCGATGTCTACGTCACGTCGCACCCGCGTGCGCGCTGAGGTTCGCGGGCACCCGTGTGCGAGAATCGGTGCACGGCAACGCGAAGACAGGAGAGTCGGTGGCGGGCAGAACGCGCGGCGCGAAGCAGGCGTCTGAGGGCGACATCCCGGTCGGGCCGACCGGTCGTCCCTATCAGGGCTTCGCGACACCTCCGAAGCTCGACAGCCACGGGCCCGCGCGCATCATCTCGCTGTGCAACCAGAAGGGCGGCGTCGGCAAGACCACGACGACCATCAATCTGGCCGCCGCGCTGGCCTACTACGGGCGCAAGGTCCTCGCGGTCGACTTCGACCCGCAGGGTGCGCTGTCGGCGGGGCTCGGCATCCAGACCCACGACATCCCGACCGTCTACGACCTGCTTCTGGACACCAAGCGCGACCCGTACGACGTGATCGTGCAGACCCGGGTCGAGGGACTCGACGTCGTCCCCGCGAACATCGACCTGTCGGCGGCCGAAGTGCACCTCGTCAACGAGGTCGCGCGTGAGACGATCCTCGCCCGCGTCCTGCGCAAGGTCGCGGGCGACTATGACGTGATCCTCGTCGACTGCCAGCCGTCGCTCGGTCTGCTGACGGTCAACGCGCTCACCGCGAGCCACGGCGTCGTCATCCCGCTCGAGTGCGAGTTCTTCGCGCTGCGCGGAGTCGCCCTGCTCATCGAGACGATCGACAAAGTGCGCGATCGGCTCAATCCCACGATCGAGCTCGACGGTGTGCTCGCGACGATGTACGACCCGCGCACGCTGCATTCGCGTGAAGTGCTCGAGCGGGTCGTCGACGCGTTCGGCGACGACGTGCTCGAGACCGTGATCGGCCGCACCGTCAAGTTCCCCGACGCCTCGGTATCGGGGATGCCCATCACCGAGTTCGCGCCCGAGCACGCGGCCGCGCAGGCCTACCTGCGCCTCGCGCGGGAGCTGGTCGCCCGTGGCGCCGTCGCCTGACGGCCGTTCGACGAGCTCAGGGACCGAGGCTGAGGGCCCGGGTGCCGACAGGTTCCGGGTGTCGCTGGGAGTCTTCGACGGACCGTTCGACCTGCTGCTGACACTGCTGTCCAAGCATGAGCTCGACATCACCGAGGTCGCGCTGTCGCAGGTGACGTCGGAATTCCTCTCCTACCTTCGCGACCTCGGTCCCGATGAGGAACTCGAAGAGGCTTCGGAGTTCCTCGTCGTCGCGGCGACCCTGCTCGACATGAAGGTCGCGGGACTCCTGCCCCAGGGCGAGCTCGTCGACGCCGAGTCGGTCGCTCTCCTCGAAGCGCGCGACCTGCTGTTCGCCCGGCTGCTGCAGTACCGCGCGTTCAAACAGGTCTCGACGTGGTTCGCGGCGGGTCTCAACGCCGAAGATCGGCGTCACGTGCGCGCCGTGCCGCTCGACGAGAAGTACCGCACGGCCGTGCCCGAGCTCGTGTGGAGCCTCACGCCGCAGGACTTCGCGGCGCTGGCGATCCTGGCGATGACGCCGAAGGAGATTCCGCACGTCGGCCTCGATCACCTGCACGCCCCGCTCATCAGCATCCGGGAACAGGCAGCCGTCGTCGTGACGCTGCTGCGCGACGCGGGAGCCCTGACCTTCCGTGAACTCATCGCCGGTGTCGCTCAGCAGGGCGTGGTCGTGGCGCGGTTCCTCTCGGTGCTGGAGCTGTATCGTCACGCCGCACTGTCGTTCGAGCAGCTCGAACCCCTCGGCGAGCTGACCCTGCGCTGGACCGCGGAGCGCTGGTCCGATGAGAATCTCGCGAGCCTGGGAGCCGACTATGACAATTGACACATCCGTCGCGCGGCGGCTGGAGGCGATCCTGCTGATCGTCGACGAGCCGCAGAGCCTCGTGAACCTCGCAACCGCCGTGTCCGCGCCGATCCCCGCCGTGCGGCAGGCGATCGAGTCGCTCGTGGCCGACTACGACGGACTGTCCGGTGGCCCCCGCCGCGGCTTCGAGCTGCGCGAAGTGGGCGGTGGGTGGCGGCTCTACGTCCGCGCCGAGCACGACGACCTCGTCGCCGAGTTCGTCGGCGGACAGACGCCGTCGCGGCTGTCGCAGGCCGCGCTCGAGACCCTCGCCGTCATCGCGTACAAGCAGCCGGTGACCCGCTCGCAGGTCGCCTCGATCCGAGCCGTCAACGTCGACTCGGTCGTGCGCACGCTCGTGGCCCGCGGCCTCATCACCGAACTGTTCACCGACGCCGAGACGGGCGCCATCAACTACGGCACGACGGATGCCCTGCTGGTCAACCTCGGCATCAACTCGCTCGACGAGCTGCCGCCGATCTCGCCGCTGCTCGATGACGGCGCCGACGGATTCGATATGGAGAATGTACGATGACGACCCCTTCGGAAAGCTCAGGGACCGGTGGCGAGGGCATCCGCCTGCAGAAGGTGCTCGCCAATGCGGGCGTCGCGTCGCGCCGCGTGTCGGAGCAGCTCATCGTCGAGGGCCGGGTGCGCGTCAACGGCACGGTCGTGACCGAGCTCGGCAGCCGCATCGACCCCGAGAGCGACCTCGTCGACGTCGACGGGACAGCGGTGCAGCTCGACCAGTCCAAGCGCTACGTCATGCTCAACAAGCCCACTGGCGTCGTGAGCTCGATGCGCGATGACCGCGGCCGCGCTGATCTGCGCCGCTACGCCGAGGAATGGCCCGAGCGGCTCTACAACGTCGGACGCCTCGACGCCGACACGAGCGGTCTGCTCGTGCTCACGAACGACGGCGACCTCGCCCACGTGCTGGCGCACCCCTCGTTCGGGGTGACGAAGGTGTACATCGCCAAGGTCACGGGGCGCGTGACGCCCCAGACCGTCGCGGTGCTCACGAAGGGCATCGAGCTCGAGGACGGACCGATCGCCGCGGACAAGGCGCGCCTGCTCGATGCCGGGCGCGAGGCATCCCTCGTCGAACTGACTCTGCACTCCGGGCGCAACCGCATCGTCCGTCGCATGATGGACGCCGTCGGCCACCCCGTCGAAGAGCTCGTGCGACGGCAGTTCGGCCCCCTGCATCTCGGCACCCTGCCCGTGGGGAAGGCCCGCGAGTTGACTAAGGTGGAACGGGGCGAATTGCTGACGCTGTCGCGACAGGCCGCCCCGCCGGACGGGGAGGACCCCGCAGGGGACCAGGAGACCGAGTGAGCGATTCCAGCGCCGCATCCGGGCGTGCCGTACCGCTCGCACCGCGCGTGCACGGCACCGTCCGCATCGTGGGTGCGGGCCTGCTCGGTGCGAGCATCGGGCACGCGCTGAGTGCGCTCGGCGTCGATGTCGCCCTCGACGACACGTCGCCCTCGCAGCTGCGGCTCGCCGTCGACTACGGGGCGGGCCGCGCGGCGCGCGATGACGACGATCCGACGCTCGTCGTCGTGGCCGTTCCGCCCGACGTGACCGCCGACGTCATCGAACGCGAGCTCGCGGCGCACCCGCGCGCGGTCGTCACCGACGTCGCGAGCGTCAAGCTCGAGCCGTTGCACCAGCTGCGCGCGCGGGGCGTCGACCTCACCCGCTACATCGGCTCGCACCCGCTCGCCGGACGAGAGCGTGGTGGAGCGATCTCGGCGCGCGCCGACATCTTCATCGGACGCCCCTGGGTCGTGTGCCGCGACGAAGAGACCTCGTCGGCGCATCTCGCCCTCGTCGAGGGCCTTGCGCTAGACCTGCGCGCCATGCCGATCGAGATGTCGCCCGACGAGCACGACCGCTCGGTCGCTCTCGTCTCGCACGTGCCGCAGCTGGTCGCGAGCCTGCTCGCGGGTCGGTTCATCGGTGTTCCCGAAGGGGCGCTGCAGCTGGCCGGGCAGGGCGTGCGCGACTCGACCCGGATCGCGGCATCCGCTCCCGAGCTGTGGGTGCAGATCCTCGGCGCCAACGCGGCGCCCGTCGTCGACGTGCTCGATGCGCTCGCGGCAGACCTGTCGTCGGTCGCCGACGCGCTGCGCGCACCGGATGCACCGGGCGCGCGCCGCGCCGTCGCGGACACGATCCGCCGGGGCAACGAGGGCGTCGAACGGCTTCCCGGCAAGCACGGACAGAACCGGCGCTTCGAGCAGGTGGTCGTCATGGTCGACGACACCGCCGGACAGCTCGGCAGACTCTTCGGTGAACTGGGCGACCTCGACGTCAACGTCGAGGATCTGCGCCTGGAGCACTCACCCGGCGCGCAGTTCGGTCTCGCCGAGATCAGCGTCGAGCCCAGTGCCGTCGGCCGCGCCGTGGACGGCCTGGAATCCCGCGGCTGGAAGATTGCGAGTATCTCGAATGACTGACCCTTCGACAAGCTCAGGGACCGAAACCGGGACCGGGACCGTCATCGTCGCGATCGACGGACCCGCCGGCAGCGGCAAATCCAGCGTGTCCAAGCAGGCGGCACGCTCGCTCGGTTACGGCTACCTCGACACCGGTGCCGCGTATCGCGCCCTCGCGTGGCACGCCCTGTCGCGGGGGATCGACACGGCCGACTCGGCCGCCGTGCTCGACGTGTCGACCGACTTCGAGTTCGAGATCTCGCTCGACCCCGACGCCTACGCCGTGCGGGTCGGCCAGACCGACGTGACCGGAGCCATCCGCGAGCCCGCCGTCTCAGACGCGGTGAGCGGGGTGGCGCGGGTCCCCGCCGTGCGTGAGGCGATCAACGCCATGTTCCGCACGCTGCTGGCCGCTGCCGACCGGCCCGGCGTCTTCGTCGAGGGCCGTGACATCACGACCGTCGTCGCCCCCGACGCGCCCGTGCGCATCCTGCTGACGGCTGCTCCCGAGGTGCGCGCCGCGCGGCGCAGCGCCGAAGTGACGACGCAGGATGCCGCCGCTGTCGCGACCGCCCTGCACCGCCGGGACGCGTCCGACTCGTCCGTCGTCGACTTCCTCACAGCGGCACCCGGGGTGACCGTGGTGGACTCGACGCGACTTAACTTCGATGAGACCGTGCGCGCCGTGCTCGATGTCGTGCACGCGACGCTCGCGAACAAGGCAGGAGAAACCCGTGGCAGCTGAAGACGAGTACGAGGCGGGGCCGGACCAACTGGCCGAGACGCTCGCCGACATGGACGAGCAACTCGCCGAGCAGCGAGCCGAAGCGCTGCGCGCGGGCCTGGCCGACTACGACCTCGACGAGGACGACGCCGCTCTGCTCGAGGGGTTGCAGTCGGGGATCGACGGCATCGAGTTCTTCCCCGCCCTTCCCGTCGTGGCGATCGTCGGTCGCCCGAACGTCGGCAAGTCGGCGCTCGTGAACCGCATCCTCGGCCGCCGCGAGGCCGTCGTCGAAGACACGCCGGGCGTGACGCGTGACCGCGTCACGTACAAGGCGGAGTGGCTCGAGCGTCGCTTCTCGCTCGTGGACACCGGCGGCTGGGAGCCCGACGCGCGCGGCATCGACCGTTCGGTCGCGGCGCAGGCCGAGGTCGCGATCGACCTGTCCGACGTCGTGCTCTTCGTCGTCGACGCCATGGTCGGTGCGACGTCGACCGACGAGCACGTCGTGAAGCTGCTGCGCAAGAGCGGCAAGCCGATCTTCCTCGTCGCGAACAAGGTCGACGACGCACGGCAGGAGCCCGAAGCCGCCGCGCTGTGGAACCTGGGCCTCGGCGAACCGCACCCCGTCTCGGCGATCCACGGACGTGGCGTCGCCGACCTCCTCGACGCGGTCGTCAAGGTGCTGCCCGATGTCTCGGCCGTCGCGAAGCACGAGATCGGCGGGCCCCGCCGGGTCGCGATCCTGGGCCGGCCGAATGTCGGCAAGTCCTCCCTGCTGAACAAGGCGGCAGGCGAAGAGCGCGTCGTCGTCAACGAACTGGCAGGCACGACGCGCGACCCCGTCGACGAGATCGTCGAGCTCGGCGGCAGAATGTGGCGGTTCGTGGACACCGCCGGCATCCGTCGTCGTGTGCATCTGCAGCAGGGCGCCGACTTCTATGCGTCGCTGCGCACATCGGCGGCGCTCGAGAAGGCCGAGGTCGCCGTCGTCGTGCTGGATGTCTCGCAGGCGCTCAGCGAGCAGGATGTGCGGATCATCGACCTCGTGCTCGAATCGGGACGCGCCCTCGTGCTGGCGTTCAACAAGTGGGACCGCCTCAACGACGACGACATGGAGGACATCGACCGTCGCCGCTACCTCGAGCGTGAGATCGAACAGGATCTCGCTCACGTGGCGTGGGCGCCGCGCGTCAACATCTCGGCGCGCACGGGTCGTCACCTCGACAAGCTCGTGCCGGCGCTGGAAACGGCGCTGAACTCGTGGGATCAGCGCATCGCGACGGGCAAGTTCAACGCCTTCCTCTCCGAACTCATCGCGGAGCACCCGCACCCCGTTCGCGGCGGCAAGCAGCCCCGCATCCTGTTCGGGACGCAGGCGTCGACGCGTCCGCCGACGTTCGTGCTGTTCACGACGGGCTTCCTGGACCCGGGATACCGCCGGTTCATCCAGCGCCGCCTGCGCGAGCTGTACGGCTTCGAGGGCACGCCCATCGTCATCAACATGCGTGTCCGGGAGCGTCGCCAGCGGTGATTCTCGTTCCTCCCGCCGCCGACGAGCCACGTCGCCCGCTCGGGCCGCGCGATCCGGGCGACGCGTGGGTCGTCGCGCCGACGGGGGAGCGGTACTGGGGGCGCTTCGGCGCCGCGGGGCTGCTCGCGCTGGACCCGCAGCGCGGTGTGCTGCTGCAGCACCGGGTCGCGTGGAGCCATCACGGCGACACGTGGGCGCTGCCCGGCGGTGCGCTGCACGAGGGTGAAGCGGCGATGACCGGCGCCGTGCGCGAGGCTCAGGAAGAAGCGGGCGTCCCCGATGGCACGACCCGCCCGCGCGTGCTGAGCGTCTTCGACCTCGGCTACTGGAGCTATACGACCGTCGTCGCCGATGTGGTCGACCCGTTCGAAGCGGTCATCACCGACCCGGAAAGCCGCGCGCTGGAGTGGGTGCCCGTCGACGAGGTCGCCGATCGTCCTCTGCATCCGGGCTTCGCCGCGTCGTGGGAGAGAATGCGCGGGCTGCTGGATGTCCGCCCCGTCGTCGTGGTCGACGCGGCCAACGTCGTCGGCTCCGTGCCGGACGGCTGGTGGCGCGACCGCGCCGGAGCGAACGAGCGTCTCCTCGAGCGGGTCGCCGCGCACGCACGCGTCGGCGTCGCCGCGAGGGAGCTCGATCTCGCCGAAGACGTGTGGTTCCCCGACTGGGTGGTCGTCGTCGAGGGCGCCGCACGCGGCGTGGCGGATGTCGAGGGCGTCGAGGTCGTGCGCGCGGACGGATCGGGCGACGACGCGATCGTCGCGGCGGTCCAGCGCCTCGCGGCGGAGCGTGGCCACGTCTCGGTCGTGACGAGCGATCGGGGACTCGCCAGTCGCGCGAGTGCGGCCGGGGCGACGCGCGTGACAGGTGCTCGCTGGCTGCTCGAGCTGTAGTCAGCGTCCGCGGAACTTCTCGATCTCGCGTCGTTCGCGCTTCGTCGGGCGTCCGGCTCCGCGGTCGCGCTGCGCCACGACGGGGATGTTCTCGCGAGGCGGCGTTCGGTCCTCGACGGACTCGGCGACGACGGCCGCACCGACGCGCTTGGTGATGGTCTTCCGCACGACGAGATGACGGTCGAAGCCCGAGATCCGCACGCGCACCTCGTCGCCGGGGCGCACCTGCTGCGCGGCCTTCGCGCGCTCGCCGTTGACCCGCACGTGGCCGGCGCGGCACGCCTGCGTCGCGAGAGTGCGCGTCTTGTAGACGCGCACGGCCCACAGCCATGCGTCGACGCGAGCGGCGGCATCCGTCATGAGATCGGCTGCGCCGCGCGGGCGCGGGTTCGCAGGCTGACGAGGGCGCCGGCGGCGATGAGCCCCTGTCCGAGCGTGTAGGTGAGCATGACGAGGGGGCTCGTCCAGTCGGGCATCGCATCGGGCACGAACAGACGGAACGCGAGGATCGAATCGGATGCCAGGAAGAACACACCTCCCCACGCGATGAGCGGGTGGCAGCGCGAAGCCGCGGCGGCGGTGCCGCCCAGGACGAGGCCGTAGAGCGCGACGGGGATGAGCAGTGCGTCAAGGTGCGGCGCGAGGATGAGGAGGAGGGCGACCCACCACAGCGCGAAGACCGCCGACCACAGCGGCAGGCGACGCCGCGCGAGGGTGCGGACGAAGAGCACAATGTAGCAGACGTGCGCGAGGCCGAACCACAGCAGCATGAGCGGTACGGTCGGGGCCCACGGGAAGAACGTGCCGGCGCCGTCACCGAGCCAGGAGAGCCCGATCGCGACGAGGAGGAGTGTCGTCGCTCCTGTCCACGGGCGACCGCGCGATCCGAGCAGCACCGCGATCGCGAGGAGCGGCATGAGCGTGAGCTTGGTGGGCGCGGCGATCGCGTCGGAACCGAACGCGAGGGCGGTGACGTGCACGATCGAGAGCACGATGTAGGGGATGAACCCGATCCAGAGCCGTGGCATGGTCCTCCTCGACGGTGTGCGGCGGCGTCACCATCGTCGCACGCGAGCGGGCGCTCAGCTGCCGAGGTCGAGAGCCACGACGGCCAGATCGGGACGCGGTCGTGCGACCTCGCGAAACCCCGCCGCGCGGAAGGTCGACACGACGCCGTGGAACAGCTCGTTCGATGTGCGACGCCGGCCCGCGTCGGGATCGATGGGGTAGCCCTCGACGACACGGGCGCCGTTGTCGCGGGCGAACGCGACCGCCGCATCGAGCAGCGCCGCGGTGAGCCCTGATCGGCGGTGCTCTTTGCGGACGACGAAGCACGTGATCGCCCAGACCGTCGGGTCGTCCCACGGCTCTTCGCTCGTCTTGGCGAAGTTGCGCGTGCGGGCAAGGCGCTGCTGTGCCGTGCGCGGGCCGACGCGCACCCACCCTGCGGGGTCGCCGTCGACATAGGCGATGAGCCCGGGAGCGGGCGTCGCCGCGATCTCGTCGCGGAAGAGGGCTTCACGCTGGGGGACCGGCGTGCGGTTCCACTCCGATGCGGTGAGCGTCCACCATTGACACTGGCACCCCGGGCCGTCGCCGCCGCCCGTGAGGGCGTGCTCGACGTCGTCGAATCGGGTGGCCGGTTCGATCCGGATCTCAGCCATGCGCCGACGGTACTCCCGGCCGGCGACATCGACAACCACGTGCGGGTGCGGATCGGCTTGTCGTCATGGGCCGGTCGCGTTCGCGGCACTCTTCGGGAGCGGGTAGGATGGTGGAGTTGTCCGCGCAGCGGGCAGTGGACCGGGATGTGGCGCAGCTTGGTAGCGCACTTGACTGGGGGTCAAGGGGTCGCAGGTTCAAATCCTGTCATCCCGACAGAAAAAGCCCAGGTGAGAGAATGTTTCTCACCTGGGCTTCGTCCTTGGTTTTCGGGGTTTGCGTGCACCTTCGTGGGCAGGTCGCGTCGCGTCACGATGTCCGCACGTGGGTGCCGGCCAGAGATGCGGAGCCCTAGTTTCGGTTCAGGCCGTGGCGGCGTGAGTCGAGCGCGTCTTTGAAATGCTTCTCGGCTGCGTCGATATCCCGCGTCGGCGTCGCAGGATCGAACACACGCAGTAGTGAGAATCGAAAGCTGGTCGGATCAAGACGGCGAAGTTCGACGTTGCCGCCGTGGCCGTTCGTCGCGTACGCGTTCCAGCGCTGGCGGATACTCTCTGCGCCGTCGGCTTTACCATCGTAGTGTCGGCCGTCACGGGTGTCTGTGATGAGGTAGACGCCGACCACGGACGCGAGCGCCGTGCGCCACGATGCGTAGCGATGCTCACGCATCACTGACTGGAGCTTCGCGTGGCTGAGGACGAGCCGGTCGAAGCCCGGGAACGGGATCGGTTCGGCGTCGGCGATGCTGATCACTGGGTACTTCGCTGCCGTACTGGCATTCATTCGCCAGGTGCGCGGTGCGAAGATGCGCTACGGCTCCGCCTGACTCCCACGTAGACCTCAGCGAAGGCGCGGACGGCTGCTTCATGCAATCGCCAACGCTTCAGCATTCCCGCATGCTTGGACCCATGCCCTTCACGCGTGCCGAGCTCGAGAGCCACCGGGATCAGACCGTCGCCGATCTGATGCCCGAGCATCCGAAGCTCGTCTTCGTCGGCATCAACCCGGGGCTGTGGACAGCGGCCACCGGCATCCACTTCGCGCACCCGGGAAACCGCTTCTATCCCGCTCTCGTGCGCGCCGGCATCATTCCCCGACTGCCGAGCGTCGGCGACGGCGGGTGGCGCGACGACGACCGCGCCATGTTGCTCGATCGCGGCATCGGCATCTCGAACGTCGTGCAGCGCGCCACCGTGCGCGCGGACGAGCTCGGGCGCGACGAACTGCAGGCGGGAGCAGTGCGACTCGAATCCGACGTCGCGCGCTGGGCGCCGCGGGTCGTCGCGATCGTCGGGCTGACGGCGTACCGTCAGGGGTTTCGCCGGGCCAAGGCGAAAGCCGGACGTCAAGAGGAGAACCTCGCGGATGCCGCCCTGTGGGTCGTCCCGAACCCGAGCGGCCTCAACGCGCACGACACCGTGGCCACGCTCGCCGACGCGTACGCCGCACCTGCGCGCGCTGCGGGAGTGATCGCGTGAGGCGTCGCCGGATCAACGGAGCCCTCTCCTGGCGGCAAAGAACCTGGGACGGGTCATGAATCGCTGACCGGATCTCCAGCCTTCCCCTCCGACAGGGTGCGGGCGCTCAGCTCAGCAAGGATCCCATCTGCTTCGCGATCGTTCGAGCCGCGTGCTTCGGGCTGAGGCGGGCCAGCTTGTCCATCGCGGCAGCGTCTTTCCCGATGGTCGCGCGGAAGCTGCCCTTTCGGATTGCAGCGACGATGGCGTTCCCGGCATCCGTCGCGGTGGTCATCTTGAAGGCTGGTGCGTCCGTCGAAGAGCCTTCGGAGAGGGCGACGCCGGAGTTGGTTGCGATGTCAGTCGCGATCGCACCCGGGAAGATCGAGGTCACGGACACGTTCGTGTCGAGCAGTTCGGCATACAGGGCCTCGGTGAGCAGTCGGACGGCCGCCTTCGACGCACCGTAGACCGCTTGTCCGGGGACGGGAGCGTACGCCCCCATGCTGGCCACGTTCACCAGGCTCGCCTCGGGGCGTTCCACCAGGATCGGCAGGAATGCCTTCACCATGTTCACCGTGCCCCAGAAGTTCACATTCATGACCTTCTCGATCTCTTCGAACGGGAGGTCGATGATTTTCACGAACTTCTGGATCACACCTGCGATGTTGACCAGACCGTCGATCTGTCCATGCTCTGTGAGCACCGCCGCGGGCAGCGCGAGTACTTCATCGCGGCTGGTGATGTCGACGACGTGACTGCTGAAGCGACTCCCGGCAGCCACGAGCGCGGCCGTCGCAGCCAGTGTCGACTCGTTCAGGTCGACTCCTGCCACAGAGGCCCCACTCGCCAGCAGTATCCGGGTGACTTCGCGTCCGATTCCGTTGCCTGCGCCAGTGACGACGAAGACGTTTCCCGTGATGTTCATCTGCTTCTCCTCGTGAGTGTGTCGGAGGTGGACCGTGCTGCGTGCGCGGCGGCGCGTCGGCCGCTGAAGATGCAGTCTGCGAGCGAGAGCCCGCTCATATGGCTATTCGAGCACACACCGACGGCGGTTCGTCCAGCGGCGGATGACCGAGTCGCCGACGCGCTGCACGAGACCGCCCCGCCGCCGGGGGCGACGCGTACTTGGCCTGGGTCGCGCACTGTTCACTGTGTCGCCACGTTGTTGTCGTGTCTCGCGGGTAGCATTCCGGGAAACTGCGGCCGAGGCGAGGAGCCGAACCGATGCGCAGCGCTGAGTACCCCGCCCCTGAGCAGATCCTTCTGCACCTGAGCGACACCCACCTGACTGCGGAGGGCGCGCGCCTGTTCGATCTGGTGGATGGTGCCGAGCGACTGGCCCGTGCGCTCGCCGCATTCGAGTCGTCAGGCATCACGCCCGACGTGATCGTGGTCACCGGCGACCTCGCTGATCGGGGCGAACCCGCCGCCTACGCGGCCCTCCGCGGCCTCGTCGAGCCGTTCGCGGAGAGACTGGGCGCGCGCGTGCTGTGGGTCATGGGCAATCATGATGACCGGGGGGCATTCCGCGAAGGGCTGCTCGATGAAGCGGCCGACCTGCGGCCGGTGGACCGGGTCGACGAGCTCAACGGGCTGCGCGTCATCACTCTGGATTCGACCGTTCCGGGCGAGCACTACGGCGAGTTGCGCGACGAGCAGTTGCAGTGGCTTCGGAATGAGCTGGCAACGCCCGCGCCGCTGGGATCGATCCTCGCGATGCACCACCCGCCGGTGCCCAGCGTGCTGCCGTTGGCGGTGGCCGTCGAGCTGCGCGATCAGTCACGGCTCGCCGAGGTTCTGCGCGGCACCGATGTGAGGGCGATCATCGCGGGTCATCTGCATTACTCGACCTTTGCGACGTTCGCGGGCATTCCGGTCTCGGTCGCATCATCGACGTGCTACTCGCAGGACCTCACGGTGCCGACCGGTGGCATGCGTCCGCAGGACGGTGCACAGACCTTCAACCTCGTGCACGTGTTCGATGACACGGTTGTGCACTCGGTCGTGCCGATCGAGGTGCCGAGCACGCTCGAGTACATCGACGCCGCGGAGGTCCGTCGGCGGCTCACAGCCGCAGGCATCCGTCCGACTGGCGGGGACCTCGACCCGGACGACGTGGATCTCGGCCCCACTCATGCGGGGGCCGGACCGTTCAGTGCGCCATCGACGGATGCTCGGGCTGAATCGACACCAGTGCATCGCTGATCTCGGCACGCTCCCAGGGCGGCAGCACCGGGAACATCTGGTCCAGCGTCGCGCGGATGGTGCGAATCCTGATCTCTTCGGGGAGTTCCGTCTCGCCGCCGTCGTTGAGGCAGAACATGTCCACATCGGTCCGTTCGGCGAGCCGCTCCATGCGTCGAAGCGAACTCGCGAGCGTCGTGTGCACGTATCGCACCCGCGGCTTGCTCGTGGCGACGGCCCGCCCCGTCAGGAGCGCGTAGTAATGGTAGAGGCTGTTGGTCACCGAGATGTCGGTGGCAGAGCGGAATCGAGACGCCGCGGTGCGCTCGAAGTCCTCAGAGAACTCGCGCTCGAGCTCGGTCATGACGCTCTTGCGCAGCGGCGTCGCGCAGTGCGAGAGGTCGCGCGTGATCGTGCGACCGAATCGGGCCCTCAGAAGTTCCCGGTTCACGCGAAGGCCATTGTCGTGCCCGCTGCGATGCGACGCGGAAGCCCCGGTGCCGATGCGCACCTCGGACTCGACGAACTTCGTCACCCCGGTCGATGTGAAGAACAGCTCCGGAGAGACCAAGCGGCCGAAGAACATGTCATCGTTCGCATAGAGGAAGTGCTCGGCGATGCCCGGGATCCGATGCAGCTGCGCCTCGACGGCGTGCGAATTGTGGGTGGGGAGGACAGAAGGGTCGGCGAAGAACTCCTCGCTGCGCACGACCGTGACCTTCGGGTGATCGATCAGCCACCCGGGCGCAGGGGAGTCGGTCGCGATGAAGATCCGTCGCACCCAGGGGGCGTACATGTGCACGCTCCGCAGCGCGTAGCGCAGCTCGTCGACATGACGGTACCGGGCAGGGCTGTCATCACCCTCGCCGACGACGTACTCGGCCATGCGCGCTGCCCGCTGGCGCTGGAACTCATTCGTCGATCCGTCGACCCACGAGAAGACCATGTCGACGTCGCCGGTGAACTCGTGCGACTGCGGGTCGAACATGCCGTCGATCGTGCGCCAGCGGCGGCCGTATCGTTCGACATCGACGAAGACGAGATCCTCGCGAGGGATGACGCGGCGCGTGAGCGCGTTGTCATTCGGCGCCTCGACGAGTCCGCCGTGCAGACGCCAGAACTCCAGACGCGCCCCGAGCGACGCGCCATAGCGCAACGCGCGATTCGTCGTGATTCGTGGACGATACACGCGCACGGCGTGCGGGCCGGCAGCATTCCCCGCAGTCGGGGCGGATGCTTCACTCGCGAGCACGGGGGGCTGCTGCTTCGCTTTGAGATACAGCGGCTCGCCATCGCACACGGCCGCCAGTGCGTCGATGGCCCGGGCGTGCGCATCGACGTCGACCACAAGGGCGGGGACGGAGTGCTCTCCTCGGATCAGGACGACTTCGATCCCGGCATCCTCCAGAGCGGCCGCGACGAAGAGCAGGTCATCGATGCGCGCTTGTTGCGGTGTGACGGAGTCGTGGAGAAGGTGCAGGACACCCCCGTGCAGGACGACGTCGTCGCGATCAAGGAGACCAGACCACGGATGCGGTTGCCCTGGGGCGAGTGCGAGTGTCGGCATCGATACCTCTTTCGTGACGTTAGAGGCGCGAAAGCGCCGGAAGACGGGAGAACCCCCGGGCGCGAACGTCACTTTTGAGCACCGTGGGCTACAACACTCCGGCCGCGCCGATCATTCCCTCGGGCTTTCCCGAACCGGCCGTGAGTATCCGCAGCGCATCCACCCCCTTGCTTTAAGAGAACTCACAGAGCCGTCGGTAGCGTCCGGTGCCAGCGGCACCCTCGCCGCTCGGAGATGCGAGGCACAACAGTGAAGAAGACACGCGCACGTTCTGTCACGTTCGCGACGACGGCGTCGGCGGTGTTGGTGTTCAGCCTCGCGGGATGCGCGAATCCGCTGGATCTGGTCGCCGAGGGCGTTTCGGAGAGAATCATCAGCGAGGTCACCGATGGTGCCGTCGTCGATATCCTCTCTACCGAGATCCCCGCAGATTTCCCCGACATTCCTCGGCCCTCGGGCACCCCTGCTCAGGCATTCACCGTGCAGGGGGATGACGGTCCTATGTGGACGCTTTCCTACGTGTTCTCCGACGACGAAGAACACTCCCGCCTGGGAGAAGCCCTTATCGCCGCCGGGTTCAGCGAAGTGTCCAATGGCAACGTCGGTGAGATCTTGACCGCTCTCTACTCCAATGACGAGTTCACCGTGGTGGTCAGCCAGGTCCCGAGCGATGTCGGATTCGGTCTGCAGTACGTCGTGACGGCGGGCTAGCCGAGGAGATCACGAGTTTAAGGAAACTCACAGAGCCGCTCCTAGGCTCCTGTGCAGCCGGGCTCATCGCCGGCTGCGGACCTACAGACAGGAGATCTCTTGCGACTCTCACACGCTCTTCGCGCAGGAAGCGCGGCGGTGATCCTCAGCCTGATGTGGGTCACGACCGCGTGCGCCGCGGACCCCGACCCCGACTCCGCGCAGAGTACGGACCAAGGCGGGACCAGCCAGACCTCAGCCGACGAGGCTCTCGACGTCATCACGGATGCTGCTTCGGGTTCGGACGCCGATGGAGACGACGGGCGCGCCTTCGGCTCATCCGATGACGCGGTGATCCAAGCGGTCGAGATCACGTTCAGTAGTAAGAACGGGACTGCGGAATGGGTGGGTTCGACCCTGCGGGTCACGATGGACGGATCCGTCGGTGACCCGACCGCCAAGACTCCGTGCCTTGCGCTGGAGGCCATCATCGCCGCCGGCGAAGACGCCACCGTCGTCTACGGCGACGGCGAGATCATCTGCGCCGACCGCCACAACACCGACTGAGGCGGGTGCGACTCACCGGCAGGTGAAACGCACTGTGCCGGTGCCGAGATCCGTGCCCTGGTCATCCCAGCTGTTCCCGGTGGCGACGTATCCATCGCCTTCCCTGACCACGGTGAGGCCGTCTCCCGTCGAGGCGCCGAGCGCGACGAATTCATCGGTCGAATCGAAGGGGCGGTCGGTTCCGATGTGGATGCGAAACTCGCCGAGCACATCGGCGTCCATCTGCATGAGCCCGCCGTCGAGGAAGCTGGGCTGGTCGGATCCTGCCTCTCCGCCGGGGCCGGCGAGTTCGACCTCGCTGTCCTGATACACCCCACAGAGTGTGAGGGTGAACGAGAACTCCCGGCCGCCCATGGAGACCGTCGCTGTCCCGGCATCCGTGGACTCTGACTCTTGGCCAGGATCCTGATCGGCCGGGGCAGTGTCAGATTGTGGCGCTGCCGCTGCGTCGGAACTCTCCGTCTCACCTTCTGCGTTGCCCGCACATCCGCTGAGCATCAGGAGCGAGGCCGCCGCCCCGGCGAGGAGCGCCGTGAGCCCCCGCATCCGCCCGCTTGCGCGGGGCATTCTGCGCGGAGTGTTCACGAGGCTGTCGGTCGTCATGTGCGCGGCTCTTTCCGTCGGAGTTCGGACGCTGGTCGATGGAGTCTGCTGGTGCGTGGGCGCTATCGCCGCTGGAGAAGGTACGAGGAGTCGTCCATTCGGTTGGTCCACACCATCGAATCGGCGTCCCACTCCGTGACGATGTAACCGGGTGCTTGCCCGGGAAGGATCATCCGCTCGCCCTCCCACGTGATCGCCGCGCGGTTCTCTGCGCGATCAGTGATGCCGGTAACGTCCTGGCAGTAAAGGAGCTGAGTGTTCGTGGGGAAGACGAAGCGAATGTCCTGTTCGACGGGCTCGAAACCGCTGCCGTCGTCGTAGTGCGTGTGCTGCCATGCTCCGACGATCAGAGACTGCAGGTCACCCGCCTTGTCGGATGGCGCCGTAGCTCCAGGGGGTGTCAGGGGAGCGGAGTCCCAATCGCAGGAATCCGCCTGCTCGACCCGGTCCGTCTGGCCGACGTCTTTCTTCGCCGCAGCAGCGGGCTCGATCGAGGAATTCTGCGGCGCGGGGGCATCGGAAGTGTCCGTCGCCTCGGACGGCTGACCGGTGGCGCAGCCGACCAAGACCAGAGCGGTGACGAGCGACATTGCCGCGATTCGCAGCGCGCGTGGTGACATCGACAGTTCTTTCCTCCGGGTGATCTGATCACCATAGGTCGGCGTGTCTAAAGGGTTCTTAGGGTGGGCTTTAACGCCAGCTATGGTGGCGCTATGCCCTCGACGACGCGGTTCGCTCTCGCTTTCTCCGGTCGGGATCCGATCGAACAGGCCGGCCATGTGACCGAGTTGCTGGCACAGCCGCAGGTAGACGAGCCCGCCGTGCGCACTCGTCTGCAGAGCATCCTCGCCTCGGCGCTGATATCGACCGACCCCCTCGCAGCCCGGCGCGCGGCCGAGGATGCGGCACACGAAGCAGAACGGGCCGGCGACGATGTCTCGCGCGCATGGGCGCTGGTTGCCTCCACCGTCGTGGACGTTTCGCCCGACCGGGTTCCCCAGCGCCTCGCCGACACCCGTGAGGCACTGCGCATCGCCGAGGTAGCGGGGGAGTCGGAGTTTGTGCCCACCGCCTACTTCCTTCATCTCAGCGCGCTCGCCGATCTCGGCCTCATCGCCGAGGTGGATGCGGCGCTCAGCGAGACCGGCGCGCTCGTGAGCGCGTTTCCCTGGTTGGCGGACGAACGCCACGCCGCGTGGTTTCGATGTTTGCGCGCAACGATCGACGGTCAAGCGGGCCGCGCAGAGCAGATCGCCGATCGGGCGCTGCAGATTGCGCTGGACAGCGGCGACCCTGACGCGCGGAGCGTGTGGGTCGCTCAGCTCGCGATCATCCGATGGATGCAAGGACGCGTCGTCGAACTCGAGCCGGCGTTCCTGCACGCCAGGCAGAGCGTTCCTCACGAACCGGTCTGGGCGGTGTCACTGGCGTGGATGTGGCTACGTCAAGGACGCAGAAGTGCAGCCCGCTCGCTGGTGGCCTCTCTTCCGCCGTTCTCGGAATTCCCCCAGGACCGCAATTGGCTCGCCACCGCGTGCATCCTCGCCGTCTCGGCGGTCGAGTTGGGAGAGACCGAGATCGCTGCCGCCGCCGGTGATGCTCTGCGTCCGTACGAAGAGCGGCTCGCCACGATCGGCCTCGGCGTCACATGTTGGGGAACCGGATCCCGCCCGCTCGCGCTCGTCGCCCTGGCTCAGGGAGACACAGAGGGAGCGATCCGGCATTACCGTCGGGCGATCGAGGTGACGGGAAGGATCGGTGCGCACCCGTGGCTTGCCGAAGCGCAGGTCGAGCTGGCCGCGATCCTGGCAGACCGCGGCGACGCCGACAGCCTGCAGGAGGCATTCGTGCTGGCATCGGAGGCCGCCGCCACCGGTAGGGCACTCACACTGCACGGCATCGAGCGGGCTGCGGCGGGGCTCCTGGCATCCCGAACCGCATCGGGCGCGCCGCCTCGACCTGCTGAGCACCTCGCCGCGCCGCCTCCCGCACCGAGGATCGAGGTTCTGGGGACGTTCGACGTCATCGCGCACGACGGCACCCCGGCTCGCTGGCAATCGCGCAAAGCACGTCAGCTTTTGAAGATCCTGGTCGCCCGGCGCGGAATCGCGATCAACCGTGACAGCCTCATGCAGCTGCTATGGCCGGACGAGGCACCGCAGAAGGTGGCCAACCGATTCTCGGTGGCGGCCACGACGGTGCGACGCGCCCTGGACCCGCTCGGGCAGTTCCCTGGCGACACATACGTGCAGACCCAAGGGTCGGTCGTGCGGCTGTGCGTCGAACGGATCGACATCGACGTCGAGCGCTTCCTCACAGAGACGGCGCAGGCGCTCGCCACGCAGCCGCTCACCCCCACTGCCGTGGACCGTTTGCGCGCGGCGCTGGACCTGCACCGCGGCGATGCGCTCGCCGAGGAACCCGAGGAATCGTGGGCGGTGGAGCTGCGCAGCGAAGTGGACGGCGCGTTCTTCGCCGCCGCACACAGCCTTGCCGAAGCGTCACAGGAACTCGGGGATGAGCTCACCAGGCTCGAGTGCTACCGCCGCATCCTGGCCATCGACGGCTACGACCAGCGCGCCCATGAGGGCCTGATCGACGCGCTGACCGCGCTGGGCGCCCACGGTCAGGCCACCGCTGCCGGGCACAGTTACCGGCAGAGGATGAACGAGCTGAATATTCCGCTCGATACCTCGGGCTGAGGCTCGATAACCAGAGGAGCACCATGCAGCAGCGCGCATTGGGCGGCACCGGCCGTCAGGTGTCGGCGATCGGTCTGGGCACGTGGCAGTTGGGTGCCGACTGGGGTGATGTCTCGCAGGACGATGCGCGCGGCGTACTCGCGGCAGCCGCCGACGCAGGGGTGACCCTGTTCGACACCGCCGATGTCTATGGCGACGGACGCAGCGAGTCGATCATCGGCGATTTCCTCGCCGAGCGACCCGGTCATGCAATCACCGTGGCCACCAAGATGGGGCGCCGGCTCGCGCAGGAGCCCGAGAACTACACGAGAGAGAACTTCCGCGCCTGGGCCGAGCGCTCGCGTCGGAATCTCGGCGTCGACACGCTCGACCTCGTGCAGCTGCACTGCCCGCCGACGGCCGTCATCGAAGATGACGTGACGTTCGACGAGCTCGACGCGCTGGTCGACGACGGCGTCATCGACGCGTACGGGGTCTCGGTCGAAACGTGCGCGCAGGCGCTCGCGGCGATCGCACGCCCGAACATCACGAACGTGCAGATCATCCTGAACCCGTTCCGGCTCAAGCCTCTCGACGAGGTCCTTCCGGCCGCGGCGTCCGCCGGTGTCGCGGTGTTCGCCCGCGTGCCGCTGGCATCGGGCCTGCTGTCCGGGCGGTACACGCGCGAGACGACCTTCGCCTCCGATGACCACCGCACCTTCAACAGGCACGGGGAGGCGTTCGACCGCGGCGAGACGTTCTCGGGCGTGGACTTCGAGAAGGGTCTTATCGCCGTGAGCGAGCTCGCCGCAGCCGTCCCCGAGGGGGCGACGCTGCCCGCCACGACGCTCGCATGGATCGCCGGACTGGAGGGCGTCACCAGCGTCATACCGGGGGCGCGCAACGTCGCCCAGGCCCGGGCGAACGCGGGCGCGGCCGACCTGCTGGACACGGATCTCAGCGAGTTCGACCGTGCCGTCCGTGATGTCTACGACCGGATGCTGCGCGCCTCCATCCACCCGCTGTGGTGAGTCGTCGTCGCGTGAGGCGTCGCCGGATCGCTGCCGCCGTCGCGCTCGCCGCGGTCGTCGCGACGGGACTCGCCGTACACACGCTGCTCCCCGACATCCCCGCGACGGACATCGCGGGCGATGCCCTGTATGCCGTCGCCGCCTACGCCTTCGTCATGGTCCTCGCCCCGCGCTGGCATCCACTCGCGGCAGCGGGCCTTGCGGCGGCCTGGTGCGTCGCGGTCGAGCTCTTCCAGCTGACGGGCGTTCCGCTCGCGCTCGGCGCCGAATTCCCGCCGGTGATGCTCGTGCTCGGCACTGTCTTCGACGCGCGCGACCTCGTCGTCTACGTCGCGGCCATCGTCGTGGCGGTGGTGATCGACCTCGTCGTAGCGCGCGCGACAGCCCGCGTGAGACGGCGAACCTAGCCGACCGTGATGAAGCCGCGCATCGCGTCGAGAAGCCTGCCCGCGAGGCCTGTCTCCTCTGCCATCTCGGCACGGATCTCGACCACCCGATCGGGCACGTCGCTGATGATGCCTCCGGCTCCCCGCCGGAAGTGCTCTCGGATGCCGGCGTCGTCGTTCACCGTCCAGACCCAGAAGCCGTAGCCCTTGCGCTCGGCTGACGCCTGGACCGCTTCACTCGCGGTCCACTGTTCCACGACGATGAAGTCCGCGGGGGTGTCCGGCGCCTCGTCTCCGGCGAACGCCATCGTGTAGCCCACCGTGAGGTCGGGCCGCAGCGTTTTGAGACGCGCGACACTGGCCGCATCGAGCGAGTGGTAGATGTTGCGCTCGAGCAGGCCGAGCTCCTCGAGCTCGGCGACGAGCAGGTCGACGTGATCGTCGGTCTCGCCCCCGCCCAGCTTGATCTCGATGAGGAGCGGCAGGTCGAGCTCGTCGGCGCGCGTGACATATTCGGCGACCGTCGGGATGGTGCTGGTGTGCCCGAGCGCATCCCGCAGCGTGAGTGCCTGCAGTTGCGGCGTCGTGAGGTCTTTGACCGCGACGTCCTCGCCCGCCAGGCGACCGAGCGTCGCGTCGTGCATCGCGACGAACCCTCTGTCGGCCGTCTGCATGAAATCGACCTCGACCATGTCCACACCCGCCTCGGCTGCCGCATCGAGTGATTCGAGGGTGTTCTCGATCCCGCCCGGCGTGAACCCGCGGTGCGCCAGCGACAGGGTCTGCGGCGCCTCGGAGATCCGCTGCATGGGACCCAGGCTCGCGAGGCCGAGGGCGACGGCGGCAAGAACCGAGACGGAGACCACGACGGTCGCCGCACCGCGCGAATGCTCGTGGAGGACAGAGCCCGTGGCATCCGCCGTCGTTCGGTCCATCCCCAGCCACTGCGCCGGGACCCTGTCGCGGTGGCGCCGCACGAAGACGACGAGGATGCCCGCGATCCACGCCGCGACGACACCCGCGAGGACGGCGCCGGCGACGCGCACAGCGCCGAGGCTGAACGCCGCCACGGCGGGGGAGAGGGCCGGCGCGGCGGCATCCGTCACGAGGGTCGGCAGGATCGCCACGACCGTGAGCGCCGCGCCGGCGGCAGAGGCGACGATCATCGCGCCGACGATGGCGAGGGCGAGGGAGAGCCCCCGCACGCCCCACGTCAGCCGCAGGCTTCCGCGCAGCGCGCGTCCGCCCGTCGCATCGGTGAGCGCGAACAGAGGCAGGCTCGCTGCCAGCAGCAGGTTCGCGACGGCCAGGCCCACGAAGAAGACGATGAGGATCGTGCTGCCGGTGGCCGACTTGCTCAGCTCGCCGGTGACGAACCGCGGCACCGCGATGCCGTGAGTGAGCGCCGAGAGGAAGCCGAATCCGCTCAGTGGAAGCACGACGAACAGGTAGCCCAGCAGCGCGAGCGACGAGGGCCGGACGAGCTTCTTCGCCAGCCGGACCAGCTCACCCCCGAGACCCCGGAGTGACAGCGACCCTCGCGCGGTGACCTGGTCGACCGCCACGATGAGCACGGTGAACTGCAGCGCGACGATCCAGAACGCCAGCGTGCAGATGATGACGATGAGGCCCAGTGAGAACGGCAGGCCGCCCGTGATCTGCAGCTGACCGAGGTCGAGGCCGGTCATCCCCGCCGCGCGCAGCGCCTCGCGGAAGAGCCAGTGCACGAGCGGCAGCGAGATCCCGAGGATGACCAGCTGCGTGACGAGGACGACCGCAGCGAGCTTCGCGCCGCCGGAGCGCACGAGGCGCAGACCGCCGACGAACAGAGAAGCGGATGCTGCCCAGAAGCCCGGCGTCTGCGTGACGCGAACGGTCACCGGCGCACTTTGCGATACGGGTGGGTCTGCACGCGCTGTGTCGCCTCACCGACGAGCTGCTCGGTCGACCGGCGCTTGCGTGCGCTCGCGATGATGCGCCGGGTCGTCCGCGCGGCGGCGCGCAGGTTCATGGGGCGCCCTTCGATGCCGAACAGCAGCAGCGCCCACTCGGGCAGGAGCGAGAGGATCGCGTCCTGCACGTTGACCGACACGAAGACGGCGGCCGGGTTGCCCTTGAGCGACGGCTTGCGCAGCGACCGCGAGAGACGCGCCGCCGGCAGGGTCAGCGCCATCCAGTCCTTGTTGCCGTCGATGTAGGCCTCGAGTTCGGCGCGCGTGGCGGGGAGGAGCGCGGGGTCCGTGACACCCTGCAGGCCGGCCGCGATGCGCTGCTCCGAGACGAACTCGTCCTGCTCAGCGGGCGTGAGATCGGGACCGAACTCCTGGGCGGCACGCAGCACGCCGTAGACGAGCGCATTGTGCGTCCACGCGAGCCACGGCTCGTGGTCGGCGCGCAGCTCGTTCCCCGTCTCGGGATCGGTCCACACGGCACGTGCGTGCAGTCGCCGGACGGCCTCCGCCGCGGCATCGGCGTGCGCCTTGTCGCCGAAGATCGTCGTGTCGACGTAGCGGCCCGTGCGCTCGCCGCGGCCCTCGATGTCGCTGGAATAGCCGCTGGCCGCCTCGAACAGTCGCATCATCATGGGGTTGAGCGACTGCAGGAGGATGCCGGCGACACCGCCGAGCTTGGACGACGGGTCGGCGAAGACGCGCCGGCTGACGCTGCCGGGTGCGAAATAGCCGTCGCCCTCGGATGCTGCTGATCCTCGTGTCGCGGGCGCGCCGCTGTCTGTCGTGGTCATGATCCCCTGATCTCGTGTCTCGACGCGCCGTCTGCGGTTCCCCCTCGCGTGCGGGCGCGCGGTTCTCAGCCTAGAGTCCGCTCTCGGCGGACGCTGCCACGCGCGGCCGTATCGCGCCCTCCCGTAACCCGCCCGGCACCCTCCCCGTCACCCGCCGAACACCCACGTCTCACCCCATTTCGGCCGTCGCCAGAACACGGTCGAATGAGCTTGCTCTCATGTCTGCCATCGGCCATGGTTGACCCCGAACGGCGCCGCGATGCAGAGGTATCCCGGCGTCGATGGTTCTCTGCCGCACCGTTTCGCGCCGGCCACAGCCGCGCCGGTGACTGAAAATGATTGGACACGTCAAGCGCATGTGCACACGAGTTGTATGGCCCGATGCCAACGGATCGGTCATCGTCGGCCGGAACATGGATTTCCACATGGACCTCCTCTCCAACCTCTGGAAGCTGCCGCGCGGACTCGAGCGCACCGACGGCGTGAACGGCGACCTCACCTGGACCGCCAAGTACGGCAGCGTCGTGGCCACGGCCTTCGATCTGATCGCCTGCGACGGGATGAACGAGGAGGGTTTCGCGGGACACATTCTGTGGCTCGCCGAGTCCGACTACGGCACGCCCGGCCCGACGGACACACAGCTGAGTCAAGCCGTCTGGCTGCAGTACTACCTCGACAACTTCGCCACCGTCGCGGAAGCGGTCGAATGGACGAACCAGTCGCAGGTCGCGATCGCGCAGCTGTTCGATCCGACCGGTCACCTCGTGCCGACCCTGCACCTCGCCATCAACGACGCCACCGGCGACTCGGCGATCATCGAGTACACCGACGGCACTCCGACGGTCTACCACAGCCGCGACTACCAGGTCATGACGAACTCGCCGACGTTCGACAAGCAGCTCGAGCTCGCCAAAGAGATCACGGGTCTGGGCGGCACCCAGCCGCTGCCCGGATCGACCCTGGCGAGCGACCGCTTCGCGCGCGCCTCCTACTACGTGGCGCACCAGGAGCAGCCCAAGACGCAGCTCGAGGCGATGGCGGCCATGTTCAGCATCATCCGCAACGCGGCTCAGCCCTTCCGCACTCCGGAGCCGGGCAAGCCCGACGCTTCGCAGACCCTGTGGCAGGTGGTGCTCGATCTGACCAACCGGCGCTACGCCTTCGAGTCGACGACTCGACCGAACATCGTCTGGGTCGACTTCGACGACCTGAGCTTCCGCGAGGGCACGAAGGTGCTCAAGCTCGACCTGGTGAGCCGTCTCGCGCTGGAAGGCGGCCTGGTCGGAGACGCGAGCCACCAGTTCAAGGATGTCGGCGAGCTCGGTCACGAGCTGCTGGCCGCGGGTGTCTCCGCGCTCGAGCTCGTCGCGAAGAAGCAGGACGAGTTCGCCGCAGTCGAAAAGGCCGTCCAGGACCTGGTCGGCACGAAGAAGTAGACGGCGAGAGCACTCATCCAGCGCGGGGACCACGCGCTCATGACACATGCCCCGTGGCCGAGGCAGCGAACGGCCACGGGGCATTCTCCTCGCATCGCCAGAGCTCGCGCCTACGATGGGCGGGTGGGATCCGGAGGGCGAAGGGCGACCAGAGCGGTCATCACCACCGCTGCGCTCGCGGCCGGTCTCACCGTGCTCGCCGTCGATTCCGCGCTCGGCGCGACGGTCTACGCGATCGACGCTCCGCTGGCGATCGCCCTTGCCGCCGCGCTCGGAGCAGCCATCCCCCTCGCGTTCGTGCGGCCACGCCTCGCCGCGGCGCTGTCCGTCGCCGCCGTGCTCGCCTTCGCGATCGTGAGCGTGCCTCCGGCAGCCGCGCCGTGGCCGGCGAGTGTCGCCGCAATGGTCGCCGTCGCCCTCACCCTGGGCGTGGTCGGCACCACCGCCCCCCGCGTCGTCGGCGCCGTCGCATGGGGGGCCGGTGTCGTCGGCCTGCTCGTGATCGTGGCGGTGCGCGACCATGGCGATGTCCAGACCGGACCGATCGTCGCGGACCTCGTCGTGTTCGCCTCGCTGGGCGTGCTCGCGCTGGGCGGCGGGATGCTGCTGCGAAGCGCCCGCGAAGCACGACGTCTGCTCGCGGTCGAACGCGAAGTGTCGGCGGCCGAGACCGCTCGCCGCCAGCTCGCCGAGGAGCGCACGCGCATCGCGCGCGAGCTGCACGACATCGTCGCGCACGGGATGTCGGCGATCCAGGTGCAGGCCGCGAGCGCACGGTACCGCCTGCCCGACCTCGCGCCCACCGCCGCCGACGAGTTCGACGAGCTCGCCACGACAGCACGCACCGCGATGAGCGAGATGCGACAGCTGCTGAACGTGCTGCGCGAGGACGACCCGGCCGAGTCGGCGCCCCAGCCCGGGCTGCGCGAACTGGCCGAGCTGCTCGCACGGCCCCCGCACGGCGGTCCGCTGACGACCCGGGGCAACCTGCTCGACGGTCCCGACGACCCACTCACCGGACTCACCGTGTACCGCGTCGTGCAGGAGTCGCTGAGCAACATCGCGCGGCACGCGCCCGGCGCCGAGACGTTCGTGCGCCTCGACCGCGACAGTGCGGGCAGGATCGCGATCGAGGTGCGGAACACGCCGACCCCCGGCATCCGCCCACCCGTCACGGACGGGGGAGGACACGGGCTTCGCGGAATGCGCGAGCGCGTCGAACTCGCGGGCGGCGAGCTCGCGGCAGGACCCACGCCCGAGGGCGGCTTCGCGGTGATCGCGCGGCTTCCCGCCAGGAAGGACGACTGACATGCCGATCTCGGTACTCATCGCCGACGACCAGTCGATGGTGCGGGCGGGGTTCGCCGCGATCCTCGACGCGCAGCCCGACATCTCCGTCGTCGGACAGGCCGCCGACGGAGAGGAAGCGATCACCCTGGCGCGGCGGTTGCGGCCCGACATCGTGTTGATGGACGTGCGGATGCCGGGGGTCGGCGGCCTCGAAGCGACACGCGTCCTGCGCGATGAGCACACGCACGGACATCGCCCGCTCGTCATGATGCTCACGACGTTCGATGCGGACGAGTACATCCACGACGCGCTCGCCGCGGGAGCGAGCGGATTCCTGCTCAAAGATGCCACTCCGGCCGACCTCATCGCCGCGGTGCGGGTCGTCGCCGCGGGAGACGCGCTGCTCTCGCCGCGGGTCACGAGGCGCCTGCTCGAGCGCTTCGCGGCCCAGCGGCCGCCCATCAACCGTCACGCGCTGCGCCTGAACGACCTCACCGAGCGCGAGCGCGAGATCCTCGTGCTCATCGGTCACGGACGTTCCAACGCCGAGATCGCCGCCGAGCTGTTCATCGCCGAACAGACCGTCAAGAGCCACGTGAGCCGCATCTTCTCGAAGCTCGACGTGCGCGATCGCGTCCAGGCCGTCATCCTCGCCTTCGACGCGGGACTGGTCGAACCGGCGTCCTGACCCCTACCCCGGTAGGGGGTGTGATTCGCACCGGGGATGGATGCCGCGTGCGAAACCTTGGCGAGACGATTCTCGTGCGGCGTCGTGGACGCGTCGCCGGAAGGTCTCGCATGTCTCTGCTCACCGCTCGTCGGGCTCTGCCCGCCACGGATCGCCCGCCCCTGGTCGCGCGGGATTCGGCCGTCGATGTCGCGCGCGCCGCGTGTCTGGTGATCGTCGTCGCGCTGCACGCCATGATGGTCGGCGTCAGCGCGCCGGACGGTGCGCCCGTCTTCGAGAACGCCATGTCGATGTGGGACGGCTTCGCCGCGACGACCTGGGTCGTGCAGGTCATGCCGCTCTTCTTCGTGCTCGGCGGATTCTCGTCGTTCGCCGACTGGACCCGCAGGCGTGCCGGGGGAGAGCGAGCGGGCACGTACATCGTCGGACGCGTGCGGCGGCTGACGGTTCCGGCACTCGCGGCGCTCGTCGCGACCGGGGTGTTCCTCGCGATCCTCACGATCGTCGGCGTCGACCCTGCCATCGTCGCCGAAGCCGGGTTCCGCATCAGCCAGCCGCTCTGGTTCCTCGCCGTCTATCTTCTGTGCACGCTGCTCGTGCCGATCGCCGTCGCGTGCCACGAGCGCGCGCCGGCGCTCACCGTGGGCCTGCTCGCCGCGGCCGTCCTCGCCGTGGACCTGACGCGCATCGCGACGGGTGTCGAAGCCGTGGGCCTGGCGAACCTGCTCTTCGTCTGGATGCTCGTGCAGCAGCTCGGATACTTCGTCGCCGACGGGCGACTGTCCTCGCTCGGTCGAGGCCGCATCCTCCGGCTCGGCTCGGCGGCTCTCGCGGTTCTCGCCCTCACGACATCGGCCGGCCTCTATTCGGCGGATCTCTTCGACGCGCTCAACCCGCCCACCGGCGCGCTCGTTCTGCTCGGTGTCGTGCAACTGTGCGCGTTCGAACTGCTGCGCCCCCGCCTGCGGGCGTGGCATGCGCGCGCGCCGATCGCGCGTGCGACGCGAGCCGTCGGCGCGCACGCCATGACGGTGTACGCGTGGCACATGCTCGTGCTCCTCGCCCTCGCCGGGGTGCTGCTGCTCCTGCCGATCGACCTTCCCGCCCCCGTCTCCGCGGACTGGTGGGCCTCCCGGCCCCTGTGGCTCGTCGCGGCGGGAGTGGCGACCGCCGTCGTCGCCCGCGCCGCAGGCGTGTTCGAGCGCCGACCCTCGCGCACATCCCGGCGCACGGGATGGGCGGCATTCGGGATCGCGGCCGTCTCGGCGCTGGGCATCGTCGTGATCCTCGCCGGCACCGGCTCGCTCGCGGCGTGGATCATCGGCGCCGCTCTGGTCGGTTTCGGCGTCTACGCCGCCCGCGCCGGGGGCCGGCGCGCGAACGGCCGGAGGGCGCCGGGCGCCGTCACGTCCTCGCGAGTGATCGCCGCGGGCGCTCGGGCGTCGCGAGACGGCTGACCAGCTCGGCCGCGAGAGCGCCCAGCCGGTCGTTGCACGCGTCGATCTCGTGCATCACGAGGTCGTGGTCGGCGCTCGTGAGCGATTCCTCCGCCTGCAGCGCGGCATCCCGGACCGTGTCGAGTGCGAGAGCGATGTCGGCGAGGTGCAGCAGGATGGCCGCGTTGTCGCCGCTGGAGGCGAGGAACGGGGCCCAGCGGCTGAGCGAGTCCGCCAGCCGTGCCCGCTCGTCGACGATGCTCTCACGCAGGAGATGCAGGTCGTCGGCGTAGTCGGGGGAGGACGGCGTCGTGCTCAGCGTCGGCAGTGCCCGCGTCACGATGCGACCGCGCGAGATCTCGCTGTGCTCGTCATCGGCGAGATCGTGCAGGAACTCCGAGAAGGCGAGACGGTTGACCGGCGCCCAGCGTCGGGCCGTGGACCGGGCGACGACACGGTCGAGCACCAGCACGGTGAGCAGGAACGTCACGAGCCCCGCGGCGAGGCCTGACAGCACCACGAGGTCCTGCCAGATGCCCGAGGCCACATCGAGCCAGATGATGACCGCGACGACGGCAAGCCCTGCCAGCAGGGCCACCGTGTCGCGCACGCGTCGACTGCCGTTCACCGCTGCGTTCCCTCCGTCGACGCTGCCGGTCGCCTCCGGCCCTGTGTTCGGCCACCATAGCCGCATTCCGCCCCGCGGCTCGTGGCTCGGCGGTTGTCCACAGGGGGTGCCGGCGGCGGAAGCGGGGGTGGCATGCTGGGGCACCGGAGCTCGAGCGAAGAGGAGACAGCAGTGATCGTCGACTTCGACGGAGAGGTCTTCCTCTGGCATGCCCGGCAGCAGCAGGACTGGTTCTTCGCGGGCCTTCCCGAGGCGCTGTCCGCCGACATCCGCGAGATCCCGCGACCGGTGCGCGGCTTCGGATCGGTGCGCGTCGAGGCGCAGATCGGCGGCTCCCGCTGGCGCACCTCGATCTTCCCCGACGTCGAACGGGGCGCCTACGTCCTGCCCCTGAAGAAGTCCGTGCGCGAGGCGGAAGGCATCGTCGACGGCATGACGGTCCGGGTGAGTCTGGACATCCTCGATGCCTGAACAACACGGGGAACTTGACGAGACATGAGAAATCTCTCATGATCAAGGGAGGGGGAGGCCGGGCCGCTCTGGGATCGCGCACATTCCGTCACGGGATGCACGTGTGTCTGCGGTGAACCTCACGCTCAGCGTCGTGTTCGTTCTGTTCGCGGCGCTGAGCGTTTCCCTCAGCGTCATCGACATCCGCACGCACCGGCTTCCGAACATCATCGTGCTGCCGGCCTACCCGATCACGATCGGGCTGTTGGCGCTGGCGTGCCTGCTGGGGGCCGACGGGCGTCGGTTGATCGGCGCGCTGCTCGCGATGGCGGGGATGTTCGCCTTCTATCTCGTGCTGCGCCTGATCAGCCCGCGCGGCATGGGCGGAGGTGACGTCAAGCTCGCCGGCGTCGTGGGACTCGTGCTCGGCTGGGTCGGATGGGATGCCGTCGCGGTGGGCTCACTCGCCGGCTTCATCCTCGGCGGGGTGTTCGGCACCGCGATGCTCGCACTGCGACGGGCGGATCGACGCACGCGCATCCCGTTCGGTCCGTTCATGCTCGCCGGCGCATGGGTCGGAATCCTCGCGGGTCCTGCCCTGAGCGCGGGGCTCGTGTCAACGGGTGCGTGAGCAGGGAAGCCCGTCGATAGCCTGACGACATGAACACTCCCGCAGCGCCTCGTCCGGGCCTCGTCGCGCGCGTCACGGCGTGGGCGCTCTCACTGCGGGCCGTGCGCGCGTTCCTGCACTACAGCGAGCATCGCGGACCGATGCTCGCCGACAGCGTCACCTACCGGACCCTGTTCAGCGTCTTCGCGGGGGTGCTGCTCGGGTTCTCGGTCGCCGCGCTGTGGCTCGCGGGCAACCCCGCGGCGTGGCAGGCGCTCATCGACGCCGTCGATGCCGCGATCCCCGGGCTCGTCGGCTCGATCGTCGACCCCGACGACATCCAGGCGCCCGCGGGGCTCACGATCGCCGGCATCCTCTCGCTCGCGGGGCTCATCGGCGCCGCGATCGGCGCGATCGGCTCGCTGCGAACGGCGCTGCGCACACTCGCCGACATCGTTCACGACGACGTGCTGTTCATCTGGGTGATTCTGCGCAACCTCGCCCTCGCGATCGGGATCGGCGCAGCCCTCGCCGCCGCCGCGGCGGCAATGGTCCTCACCGATGTCGGCATCGGCATGGTGACGGGGTGGGTCGGACTGACCGAGGACGACCCCCTCGCGGTCTTCGTCGCCCGGGCCGGCAGCATCCTGATCGTGTTCCTCTTGGACGCGACCGTGGTGGCTGTGCTGTTCCGCGTGCTGTCCGGCGTACGCCCGAGCCGGCGCGTGCTGCTGACGGGCGCGGCCCTCGGTGGCGTGGCTCTCACGGTGCTGCAGCAGCTGTCGTCGTGGTTCGTCGGGGGAGCGTCGTCGAACCCGCTGCTGGCGACCTTCGCGTCGCTCATCGCGCTGCTGCTGTGGCTGAACCTCTCGACGCAGGCCATCCTCATCGCGAGCTCGTACATGATCGTCGCATCGCGCGAAGACGCCGACCGCGTGCGCCAGCGTCACGGCGCGCCGTCGCTGACACTGCGTCGCGTGCAGCGTGCCGAAGACGCCGTGCACGTCGCGACGGACGAGCTTCGCCATGCGCGCGAGGCCGTCGAGAAGGAGCGCACCGAGGCCGAGAAGAAGCAGCGCGAAGAAGCCGCGAAGGACGATGTCAGGCGTACGTGACGAGTCCGAGCTCGACGGGCGAGACGAACCGCGGATGCGTCGGCACGACGCGCACGGTGTAGCCGAACCTGCCCGTCACCTCGAGCGGCAGTGAACCCGCGAACGTCGTCACCCCGTCGGCGGCGTCGCCGCTCGGAGCGAGCCGCTGCACGGCGGGCTCGGGCGTGAACGCGCCGTCGTCATCGGTCGGACCGTACACGAGCTCGACCGCGACGTCCTCGGGCGAGAGAGCATCCAGTCGCACGCGGGCGCGCACCTCGAGGGTGTCGCCGGCCCGCGCATGCTGCGGGATGCCCGAGCCGTCGACGGCGTCGATCCGCACGCCCGCCCAGCACTCCCGCACGCGCGCGACGTAGGCGGCGAGGCCCCTCGCCTGCGCGAAGTCGTCGGTGCGCAGCGCGCGGTCGTTGACGGATGCCGGCAGATACAGGCGCGTGACGTAGTCGCGCACCATGCGGTCGCTCGTGGCCTTCTGGCCGAGGTCGGTCATGGTGTGCCGCACCATCTCGAGCCATGCGCGCGGCGCGCCGCCCTCCTGGTCGTAGAACGTCGGTACGAGCTGGTGCTCGATGAGGTCGTACAGCGCCGCGGCTTCGGCGTCGTCGCGCTCCTCGTCGTCGGACGCCGTGTCGGCGGTGGGGATCGCCCAGCCGTTGCGGCCGTCGTGCCATTCGTCCCACCAGCCGTCGAGGATCGACAGGTTCAGCGCGCCGTTGAGCGCCGCCTTCATCCCGCTCGTGCCGCACGCCTCGAGGGGGCGCAGCGGGTTGTTGAGCCAGACATCGCATCCCGGATACAGGCTCTTGGCGAGGGTGATGTCGTAATCGGGGAGGAACACGATGCGCCCTCGCACGCGCGGGTTCTGCGAGAAGCGCACGAGCTCCTGGATGAGGAGCTTGCCGGAGTCGTCTGCGGGATGCGACTTGCCGCCGATGACGATCTGCACGGGGCGCTCGGGGTCCGTCAGCAGGCGGGTGAGCCGTTCGGTGTCGCGCAGCATGAGCGTCAGTCGCTTGTAGGTCGGAACGCGGCGGGCGAAGCCGATCGTCAGCACCGCGGGGTCCAGCAGCGTGTCGACCCATGCCGGAACCGCGCCGGAGCCGCCTTCGACGACGGATGCCGCGACCCGGCGGCGCGCCTCGGCGACGAGTTCGCCCTTCATCTGGGCGCGGATGCTCCACAGCTCGTCGTCGGACACCCGGTCGCGGTCGTTCCAATCATGGGCGTCGGCGTGCGCGTCGCCGAAGACCCGTTCGCTCAGCGACTTGATCGCGGGGTGCACCCAGGTCGGAGCGTGCACGCCGTTCGTGATCGAGGTGATGGGCACCTCAGCCGTGTCGACGCCGGGCCACAGCGCGCCGAACATCCCCCGGCTCACCTCGCCGTGAAGACGTGAGACGCCATTGGCATGCTGGCCGAGGCGCAGACCCAGGACGGCCATGTTGAACACGTGGGGATCGCCGCCGTCGTGATCCTCGATGCCGAGTGCGAGCGCACGCTCGACGTCGAGTCCGGCGAACAGCCCGCCGTCGAGGTAGGCCTTGATGAGGTCGCGCGGGAAGCGATCGATCCCGGCGGGCACGGGCGTGTGCGTCGTGAAGACGGTCGACGCGCGCACCTGAACGAGGGCCTCGCCGAACGACAGCCCGTCGTGCGATGCCAGCTCGGCGATGCGCTCCAGGCCCTGGAACCCGGCGTGCCCCTCATTCGTGTGGAAGACGTCCGGCTGCGCACGCCCGGTGAGGGTGCTCCACCGGCGTACCGCCCGCACGCCGCCGACACCGAGCAGCAGCTCCTGCAGCAGGCGGTGCTCACCGCCCCCGCCGTACAGCCGGTCGGTGACGCGGCGCAGCTCGTCGGTGTTCGACGGCGTCTCGGAGTCCAGCAGCAGCAGCGGCACGCGTCCGATATCGGCGATCCACACGCGCGCGTGCAGGCGACGGCCGTCGGGCAGATCGAGCGCGATCTCGACGGGGGAGTCGGACTCGTCGCGCAGCAGGGTCAGCCCGAGCCCGTACGGGTCGAGCACGGGGTAGCTCTCGCGCTGCCAGCCGTCATCGCCGATCGACTGGCGGAAGTACCCCGCACGATAGAAGAGCCCGATGCCGGTGAGGGGGACACCGAGATCGGACGCGCTCTTCAGATGATCGCCGGCGAGGATGCCGAGACCGCCCGAGTACTGCGGCAACGAGCCGTCGACGCCGAACTCGGGCGAGAAGTACGCGATGTGCTCGGGCACGGGGCCTTCGATCCGCTGGAACCACCGGTCGCCGGAAAGGTACGCCGTGAGCCGGGCGTCTTCGGCGTGCACGCGCGCGACGAAGGCGTCGTCGCACGCGAGATCGTCGAGGCGGTGCTGGCCGAGGGCGCCGAGCATGCGGGCGGGGTTCTCGCCGACCCGTGACCACAGCCCGGGGTCCATCGAGGCGAACAGCGCGTGCGTCGAGCGGCTCCACGACCAGCGCCAGTTGGCGGCGAGCCGATCGAGGGCGGCGAGCGGGGGAGCGAGGACGGGGCGGACGGTGAACGTTCGGATGGCCTTCACGCCTCGAGTCTATGCAGGGCGGCCGCGCGGCCGGATCGACCGGGGGATGCGGGGGTAGGCTCGGGCCATGGCACTTGCGAGACTGCATGGCGGCCCGCTCGACGGGCAGATCCTTCCGCTCGAGGAGGGCGTCACCGACACGTACATCGCCCCCTATGGCGAGGGGCAGCTCATCTATCGCCGCGAGGGCGACGAGACGCACACGGGCGACGACGACGGTCCCACCGAGGTCCGTTTCGTGTACGTCGAGGCGACCGAGGACATCGACCCCGATCCCGATGGCCGGGACGACTGATCCCGACGAGCCGATCCGCTCGGTCGAGATCGAGCTGACGTTCGACGTCGACGACGCCGCGCCGCTGCCCGAGTGGGAGGGCGTGCCGGGTATCGCGCGTGTCGAGGAGGCACCGCGTCGTGACCTGGACGCCCGGTACTTCGACAGCACAGGGCTCGAACTCGCACGCGCGGGTGTCGCCGTGCGTCGGCGCACGGGCGGTCCGGATGCCGGGTGGCATCTGAAGGGCCCGCGGGAAGGGCTCGCACGGGTCGAGCTCGGCTGGCCGCTGGGCCCCGACGACGACGTCGTGCCGTCGGCTGTGCGCTCCGCCGTCGCGGCGGTGACGGAGGCGCCGCTGCAGCTCATCGCGCGGATCCTCAACACCCGGACGCCGTATCTCCTGCTCGACGAAGAGGGCGGCATCGTGGCCGAGTTCGTCGACGACCGCGTCGTGGCGACCGACGAACGCTCCGGCACGGTGCGCCGCTGGCGCGAATGGGAGGTCGAGCTCGGACCCGCCGCATCGACCGACGCCGACGCGCGGGCGGCGCTGTTCGCCGCCGCCGGATCGGCGATCAGCGCCGTCGGCGGTGTGCCCGCGGCATCCGCATCGAAACTCGCGAGGGCCCTCGGGGAGTGACACGGAGAAGGGGCCCGCCAACCCCGGCCCCTCGACCCCGGGGTCGATCGCGCTGGG